>JAJZVJ010000202.1 GCA_021845705.1 bacterium | reverse complement strand
GCCGGCTTTGCCGACCGGCGGACTAAATTATGCTTTCGCCTCGGCCGCCGCGGTGCGCGTCTCTATCACGCTCTTGGAGATGGCGGCGGGGACTTCCTCGTAGTGGCTGGGCTCCAGGTTGAAGCTGGCGCGGCCCTGGGAGATGGACCTGACGATGGTGGAATAGCCGAACATCTCGGAGAGCGGCACCGTGCCGCGCACGAAGCGCGCGTTGCCGCGGCTGCCCATCTCGCTGATCTTGGCGCGGCGGCTGGAAAGGTCGCCTATCACGTCGCCCATGTTGGCCTCGGGGGTGAGCACTTCCACCTTCATGATGGGTTCCATCAGGTAGGGGGCGGCCTTGCGGCAGGCGTCCTTGAACGCCATGGCGCCGGCTATCTTGAAGGCTATTTCGGAAGAGTCCACGTCGTGGAACGAGCCGTCGAACAGCGTCACCTTGACGTCCACCACGGGGAACCCGGCCAGCACGCCGGCGTCCAGCGCCTCGCGGCAGCCTTTTTCCACGGCCGGGATGAATTCCTTCGGGATGCGGCCCTGCTTGATGTCGTCCACGAACTCGAAGCCTTTGTTCATTTCCTGCGGCTCCACCTTAAGCCACACGTGGCCGTACTGGCCGCGCCCGCCGGACTGGCGGATGAACTTGCCTTCCTGCTCCACCTTTTTCTTGATGGATTCGCGGAAAGCCACCTGCGGGCGGCCTACGTTGGCCTGCACGTTGAACTCGCGCTTAAGGCGGTCCACAATGATATCCAGGTGCAGTTCGCCCATGCCGGAAATAATGGTCTGGCCGGTCTCTTCGTCGGTCTTGATGATGAAGGTCTGGTCCTCTTCGGCGAGCCTGCCCATGGCCAGGCCCATCTTCTGCTCGTCTTCCTTCGACTTGGGCTCGATGGAGATGGAGATGACGGGCGTGGGGAAGGTTATACCTTCCAGGAGAATAGGGTGTTCGGGATCGCAGATGGTCTCGCCCACGGTGGCGCTCTTTATGGCCACGGTGGCGGCGATGTCGCCGGCGCCGATCTCTTTTATCTCCTCGCGCTTGTTGGCGTGCATCCGGAGTATCCGGCCGATGCGCTCGCTGGTCTTTTTGCGGCCGAAATACACGGTGTCTCCGGGCTTGAGCGTGCCGGAATAGACGCGGAAGAACGTCAGCTTGCCCACGAACGGGTCCGGCTGGATCTTGAAGAGCAGGGCGCAGAAAGGCTCTTTCACGTCGGCCTTGCGCTCGGTTTCCTCGCCGGTGTTCAGGTCCTTGCCTTTTATGGCCGGCACGTCCAGCGGGGAAGGCAGGAAATCTATGACGGCGTCCAGCATGGGCTGCACGCCTTTGTTCTTGTAGGACGAGCCGCACAGCACGGGGAAGAACTTGTTGGCGAGACAGCCGCGGCGGATGGCGCCTTTCAGCTCCGCCTCGGTGAAGTTGGTGTCGCCGGCCAGGTACTTCTCCATTATCTTTTCGTCGAAGTCCGCCAGCTTCTCTACAAGCTGCGTGCGGTACTTGTTGGAGAGCTCCACCATGTCGGCGGGGATCTCAACCTCGTCGAAATGCGCGCCCAGGTCGTCGCCCACCCAGATGAGGGCTTTCATCTTAACCAGGTCCACAAGGCCTTTGAAAGTTTCGGTCACGCCGATGGGAAGCTGTATGGGGGATGCGTTCGCGCCCAGCTTCTCCACTATGGAGTTGGCGGACATGTAGAAGTCCGCGCCTATGCGGTCCATCTTGTTGACGTAGGCCACCCGGGGGACGTGGTACTTGTCCGCCTGGCGCCACACGGTCTCCGACTGGGGCTCCACGCCCTGCACGCCGTCGAACACGGTTACCGCGCCGTCAAGAACCCGCAGGCTGCGCTCCACCTCGGCCGTAAAGTCCACGTGGCCCGGGGTGTCTATGATATTTACGGTATGGTCCCTCCACTGGGTGGAGATGGCGGCCGCGGTTATGGTTATGCCGCGCTCCCGCTCCTGGGGCATCCAGTCGGTGGTGGTGGTACCGTCGTGCACCTCGCCTATCTTATGCGACTTGCCGGTGTAATACAGGATGCGCTCGGTGGTGGTGGTCTTGCCCGCGTCGATGTGGGCGATGATCCCGGTGTTGCGTACTTTGTGTAGGTCGAAGTCTGCCATAATTTTCCTTGAAAGCTTAACGTATATTGACCTGCCGGGCAGCGGTCAGGCTGCCAGGCAGGCCGGCTGACCGGCTGTTACCAGCGGTAGTGCGCGAACGCCCGGTTGGCTTCCGCCATCCTGTGGGTGTCCTCGCGTTTCTTGAAAGCCGCGCCTTCCTTCTTGTAGGCCAAAAGTATTTCTTCGGCCAGGTGCTCGGCCATCGGACGGCCTTTGCGGTCGCGGGCGGCGCCGAGGATCCAGCGCATGGCGAGCGTGGCGCTGCGGGCGGGCCTTACTTCTATGGGCACCTGGTAGTTGGCGCCGCCGACGCGGCGGGCCTTCACCTCAAGGAGAGGGCGGACGGTCTCTATGGCCTTGGTGAAGACCATCAAAGGGTCTTCTTTGGTCTTCTCCTGTATGATGTCCAGGGCGTCGTAGACGATGCGCTCGCCTACCACTTTCTTGCCCTGGAAATTCATCCTGTTGATAAGGCGGGCGAGCAGCACGGAATTAAATTTGAAATCCGGCGGCGGAGCGTCCCTTCTTTCGCGGGGTTTTAAACCTTTTCTTGGCATAATGTTGTCCTATCCTTTACTTTTTATTAACCGTCCGGTAGTATCAGGTCTTCAAGACTCCCGACCCTCGCCTCCCGACTTCCTTAGTTATTTATTCTTGGCGGCTTCGTGGCCCTTCCGGCCGGGCAGCTTAACGCCTTTGGGGCGCTTGGTGCCGTAGCAGGAGCGGCTCTGGAGCCTTCCTTCCACGCCGGCCGCGTCGAGCGCGCCGCGGATGATGTGGTAGCGCACGCCGGGCAGGTCCTTCACGCGGCCTCCGCGCACCATCACTATGGAGTGTTCCTGCAGGTTATGACCGACGCCGGGGATATAGGCGGTGATCTCCTGTTTGGAGGTAAGCTTTACGCGGGCCACTTTGCGCAGCGCCGAGTTGGGCTTCTTGGGGGTGGTGGTATACACCCTGGTGCAGACGCCGCGCCGCTGCGGGCATGACATCAAGGCGGGAGCCTTGCTGAACGTTTTAAGGGCTTTCCTGCCGTGTCTGATGAGCTGGTTGATTGTTGACATAAAAAGTAACTGAGTTACTCCTCCTTATTCTTCGCTGAGACGGCCAAGGCCGCTTCTATCGCCTCGTCTTCTTCATCGGCGAGTTTCCGGGTGGCAAAACCGCTGCCCGCGGGCACCAAATGTCCTATTATAACATTTTCCTTGAGACCTTTCAAATTATCGATCTTGTTGGTGGTAGCCGCGTCGGTAAGCACGCGGGTGGTCTCCTGGAAGCTGGCCGCCGAGATGAACGACTCGCTGGCCAGCGACGCCTTGGAGATACCCAGCAGGACGGGCTCGCCCTGCGCGGCGTCGTGCCCGGTGGCCGACGCTTCCTGGTTCTCTTCCTTGAAACCGGCCTTGTGGACTATCTCGCCCTTAAGGAGCGACGTCCCGCCCGGCTCGGTTATCTTTATGTTGGACAGCATCTGGCGCACGATGATCTCGATGTACTTGTCGTTGATGTTCACGCCCTGCAGCCTGTACACTTCCTGGATGGCGTCCACTATGTAATTCTGCACTTCCTTAACGCCTTTAACGGCCAGCAGGTCGTGCATGTCCACGGCGCCGTCGGTAAGGGCTTCGCCCACGGCCACGCGGTCGCCTTCGTAGACGACCAGGTGCTTGCCGTAGGGGATGGAGTTGGCCTCAACCTGGCCGGTCTCCTCGTTCTTCACGGAGACCTCCACCAGGCCCTTGGCGGTGGTCCCGAGGGACACCAGGCCTTCTATCTTGGTGATGATGGCGGCGTTCTTGGGCCTGCGCACCTCGAAGAGCTCGGCCACGCGGGGCAGACCGCCCGTGATGTCCTTGGTCTTGGCGGTGTCGCGGTGGATCTTGGCCACGATGTCGCCCTTCTTAACGTCCTCGTTCTGCTCCACTATGATGATGGTGTCGGTGGGCAGGGTATGCGAGCCTACCACCTGGGCGCCGTCCTCTACGACTATGCGCGGGTTGCGCTTGGTGCCGCGGTGCTCGATGATCTTGCGCTCGATGATGCCGGTGACCTTGTTGCGCTCCTCGTGGAGCGTAACGCCTTCCTTGATGTCCAGGTACTTGGCTTTACCGTCGTGCTCGGTGATGATGGGCACGGTATGCGGGTCCCACTCGGCTATCAGGTCGTCCTTCTTGAGGGCGGCCTTGTCGGCTATGTGGATGCGCGCGCCGTAGCTCAGCTTAAGGTCTTCCGGCGGGAACTTCTTGGCGTCCGCGTACTTTATATGGATGATGGCGCCGCGGGAGACCACGATGATATGCCCGTCGCGGTTCTTTACAGTCTTGACGTCCCTGAACTCGGCCTTGCCGTCGGACTTGGCTTTGGCGTCGGCCTTCTCCAGCACGCGGGAGGCGGTACCGCCGATGTGGAACGTCCGCAGGGTCAGCTGCGTGCCGGGTTCGCCGATGGACTGGGCGGCTATGATGCCGACCGCTTCGCCGTTCTCCACCTTGTAGCCGGTGGCCAGGTTCTGGCCGTAGCAGGTGGCGCAGATGCCGGTCTCGGCCTCGCAGGTGAGCACGCTGCGGGTGAATACGGATTCTATCTTGGCCTTCTCTATGGCCTTGGCCTGCTCGGGGGTGACCATCTCGCCGCGCTTCACTATGGTCTGGCTCTTGCCGTCGGCGTCGGTGAACTTGACGTCTTCAAGGACGATGCGGCCGGTAATACGGTCGGACAGGGGCTCTATCACCTCGTCGCCGCTGATCAGCGCCTTAAGTTCCACGCCGTTGATGGTGCCGCAGTCCTGGCTGGTGATGACCACGTTGTGGGCCACGTCCACCAGGCGCCGCGTAAGGTAGCCGGCGTCGGCCGTCTTGAGCGCGGTGTCGGAAAGACCTTTGCGTCCGCCGTGCGTGGAGATGAAGTATTCCAGTACGGTCAGGCCTTCGCGGAAGTTGGACAGGATGGGGTTCTCGATGATCTCGCCCACGCCGCCGGTCAGCTTCTTCTGGGGCTTGGCCATAAGACCGCGCATACCGGCCAGCTGTTTTACCTGCTGGCGGGAACCGCGGGCGCCCGAGTCGGCCATCATGAAGATGGCGTTGAAGCGGGCTTCGTCCTTGCTGTGGACCTTCTTTTCCTGCTTCTGCATTTCGTCGAACATCATGTCGGCGACCTTGTCGCTGACGTGCGTCCAGATGTCGATGATTTTATTATAGCGCTCGTTCTCCGTTATAATGCCGTCCTTGGCCTGGTCGCCTATCTCGCGCACCTGCTTCTGGGCGCGGGTTATCAGGGCGGCCTTGTCGGCGGGCACGGACATGTCGGCGATGGAGATGCTGATGCCGGAGAGGGTGCAGTAGTGGAAGCCCAGGTTCA
>JAJZVJ010000201.1 GCA_021845705.1 bacterium | reverse complement strand
ATAGGCGGCATCAGGTCCTTGGAGACCATCTCGAACCCCTGCACCACGTCGAGGCCCGAGCGGAGACAGTTGGACAGCAGGATCAGGCCGTCCATCAGCTGACCGTCTATCTTCCGGCCGCGGGCCTGCTTCATGGCGGTCAGCACGAAGGCCGGCGTGCGCATGCCTACCACCAGGCCCAGGATGCTGAGGAAGAGGAAGACCAGCAGGTTCATGCTGAGCAGGCCCAGCAGGGAGAAAAGCGCGACAGGACCCAGGACCAGGTATTTGACGTTTATATTGATGAACTGGCGCGAAAAAGCTTCCGTGAAAACGGCGACTTTCTTGGCATAATCGCCCATCAGAGCGTTGGTGGTGGAATCATTCATCGCGAAGAAAGCCTGGACGGCGAGGAACACCAGGATTATCCCCAGCATCGAAAGCGCGGTGTTCAGGATCTTGGCCGTGCTGGATTCCGGGGGCGGGGGCACGTATTTCCTTGGCTCCTTGAAAAGCACGCGGAAGGCGTCCTGGCTCAGCGAAGCGGAAGCCGTCACGGCGGCGGCGTAGCGCGGCTGGTTGGTGCTGGAGATGGCGTCGGCTATGGATTCCATTTCCTTAAGTATAAGGGCGAACTGGGACATTATGACGCGGCCGCGCCCCTGCATGGAATCCCCCATGTTCATGTCGCGGGTGCGCGCGCGGTAAAGGCGGTCCATGGACATCTGGAAGCGTATGCGTATATCCGCGTATTCCTTGACCAGCAGGCCGGGCTGTATGTTGGCACCGCCGGCCTCCGGCGGGAAGGTCTTGCGGGTAAGCTCCAGGTATTCGTAAATGATGGAGACCGGGGTCTGCCACAGCGCCGCTTCCGAGATCTCCCCCTCTTCCGGGTCGCGCCAGACCTTGCGGCCGGCCATTTCCGGGACAGCGGCCTGTATCCACTTGGGCATGGCGTAGGTGGATTTGACCCCGCTGCAGGTCATGGGAAAATTAAGCACTTTCGGGTCCCGGTTGGGGTCCAGATAATAATAGAAGAGCTGGGTTTTAAGGGCGGCGCAGGAGACCTCGTCCATCTCCGCCTGCGTAAATACCCCGGCCCAGGCCGTTCTCGCGGCCAGGGTCCCAAGCATAAGCATTATTACCGTCAGTTTCTTCATACGTATCCGGCTGTCTCTCCGGATCCCCGACTCCCGGCTATTTCCCTTATCTCCCGGCCCTCTGCCGCTTCTGTTCTTCCGTCCAGAACATTTCCAGCGGGACTTTCATGCCGTGGGTCTCGAAATCCTTGTAGAACTTGGGAGGGTCGCCCGTGGCCGAGAAATACCCGACCACCTTGCCGCTCTCGTCCATCCCGGTCTGGTGGTATTTGAAAATATCGTGGATGGTGATCTGGTTCTCCTCGCGCCCGGTTATCTCGGTTACGGCGGTTATTTTGCGCGTACCGTCGGAAAAGCGCGTCAGCTGCACTATCATGTGCACGGCGGACGCGATCATTTCGCGCAGCGCCCAGATGGGCAGGTCGGCGCCGGCCATAAGGCACATGGCCTCCATGCGGGTCAGCGCGTCGCGCGGGGTGTTGGCGTGGATGGTGGCGAGCGAGCCTTCATGGCCCGTATTCATGGCCTGCAACATGTCCAGGGCTTCGGCGCCGCGGACCTCGCCGACCACTATGCGGTCGGGGCGCATACGAAGGCAGTTCTTTACCAGGTCCTTGATGCTGACCTCGCCCTTGCCTTCGATGTTGGGCGGGCGGGACTCCAGGCGCACCCAGTGGTCCTGCTGCAGCCTGAGTTCGGCCGTGTCCTCTACGGTCACGATGCGCTCGTCCTCGGGGATGTAGCTCGACAACATGTTCAGGAAAGTGGTCTTGCCGGTGCCGGTACCGCCGGAAATGATGATGTCCTTGCGGAGCTTCACGCAGGCTTTCAGGAAGTCCACGGCCGTCTGGGAGATGCTTCCTTTTTTTATCAGTTCGCTGTCGGAGAAAGGCTTGGCCGAGAAGCGGCGGATGGTGAGCGTGGGGCCCGACACGGCCAGCGGCGGGATGATGCCGTTCACGCGCGAGCCGTCCTTCAGGCGGGCGTCCACCAGCGGCACGGATTCGTCTATGCGCCGCCCCAGCGGGGCCACGATGCGCTTCATCACCTGCATGATCTGCTCGTCGCTGCGGAACTTGTACTTTGTAAGTATCAGCTTGCCGGCCTTTTCTATGTAGACCTTGTCGAAGGAGTTCACCATGATCTCGGTCACGGACGGGTCGCGCATCAGTTCTTCCAGCGGGCCGAGGCCCAGGATCTCGTCGAGCAGCTCGTTGATGAACTTGACGCGCTGCTCGCGGGTGAGCGGGGTGGCGGTCTCCTTCTGCAGCAGCCCGTTTATGATCCCGTCCACCCGCTTGCGGTTCTCGGCGTTCTGGGCCGGGTCGTCGGAAACCTTCACGCGCTCCGTCTCCAGCGCGGTCACCACGTTGCGGTGCACTTTCACCTTGAGTTCTTCCCAGAACGGCGGCACGTCCACGCGCGGGGACGACTGCGCCTGGGCCTGGAGGGCCGACGGCGCCGGCGCCGTTTCTTTCTCGGAAGCCCGCCAGAGCATGTCGGAACCGTGAGAAAATTCGGCGGTGGTAACGTTCGAGACCCACTGCTTCTCGGCCGGCTTCAGCTCCGCCAGGCGCCCAAGCAGCACGCGCAGGATGCGGACCCACTGCGTGTTGGGCTGTTCTGTTATCAGGATCTTGTTCTGGTTCGCGTAAGCGGGAAGGGCGTCCTCCCAGGGCATGAAGGCGAGGATGTCCTTGCCTATCTGCTTGTAGAACTTCTCCACTTCCTTGGGCCCCACCGCGCCGGGCATGTCGAAGAGGTTGGCCACCACCTCGAATTTATTCATAGGGAAATGCAGTTCGTTGATCTCCCTGAAGATACCGGCCGTGGCGTTAAGAGAGGAAACGTTGGAATTGGAGACCCAGAACACGAGGTCCGAAATATCGAAGGCGAAGACCTGCATGGGGAAATAGGGGTCCACGTCTATGAAAATATCGAAATTCTGGGACAGCCGCGAGAGGAGCGGCAGGATGATGTCGGGGGACATCTTGGCCACGTCGGAACGGCGCTTCGAGAGCGGCAAAACCCCTACGCCCCACTGGGAGATGGGTATTTTCCCCTTCAGGAGGGCCCCCAGCGCGCTTACCGATTCGCGGCCCAGAGCGCTGATTATTTCGGCCATGGAGGGCGGGTTAAGCCCGAGCAGCTGCGCGTGCTCCGCGCGGCACATGGGGTCCAGCGGCAGTATCAGCACGTTGCGCTTCTGGTAGTTTGCCCAGGCCAGGGCCAGGTTCATTACGATAGAGGTCTTCCCCACGCCCTCTTTCGGGCCCGAGAAGGTTATTACCCTTGGCGCGATGTTCTGTTGTTCCATATGAGTCGGCCGGCCCGCCGGTTTACTTTATGATGTCGAAAGTCACGAAAAGGAACAGCGAACTCTGCTCCTCCACTATGTCGGTAGAGCTGAAAAGGGCGCCTATCAGCGGGAGGCTGCCGAGTATCGGCACCCGGTTCTTTGAAACGTTCCGGTTGCTGCGCTTAAGCCCGCCGATGACCAGCGTCTCGCCGCTCTTAAGCTCCACCTCGGTCTGTATCTGGCGCGTTACCATGGAGGGGATAGTGGTGCCGGAAGCGATGACCGGCTTGGAATAGTCGGGGTTCGAGACCTCCAGCTGGATCTGCACGTCCACGGTGTCCTTCTTATCCGTAAGCACCACGGGCAGGACCACAAGGATGACGCCGAACTTCTTGAACTCGGCGCCCACGCCCTGATTATTGGAGTAAGGGACCGGGATCTCGCCGCCTACGGTGAAGTTGGCCTGCGTACCGCTTTTCGTGATCACCTTGGGGTTGGACAGCAGCTGCGCCTTTCCCTCCGTCTCAAGGAGTTTGAGGGAAGCCGTAAGCTGCGTCTTGCGCTCGAAGTCCCCGACCGTTATGATCCCGGGGATGCTTTTCTCGCTGAAATCGAAGAACTGGTTCCAGGAGAAACCGCGCGTTTTCTGTATAGAGCCGCTTATTTCCACGATGTCGGCGCTTACGGCCACCATCTGGGTGGCCTCGGCGGCGGCTATGGCGGGCAGGGCCAGCACGCTCAGGGCGAAGATCAGTTTTTTCATAAGGTTTCCTTAATGTATAAGACTCTTGAAAGAGGCTATAGGCATCGGGTGCAGCTCAACGTCGCCGAGGCCGCGCACGATAACGGATACGGTGCCCTGCAGCATGGAAAGCGAGAGGTACTGCGCCTCGGTGGGGTTAAGCGCCAGGCTGAGCGCCGCCTTCTCGGAGAAGGCCTGGTCGGCCGCTTCGGCCGCGGCCTTGGTCTTGGCCTGCGAAACGGAGAGGCCCTGGCCGAGGTTCGAGCCCACGCCCAGGACCAGCACGTTCTGCAGGATAGTGGCGGTGACCTTCTCCTTGCGGTTATCCCCCATCACGGCGTCGAAACTGACCAGGATGTCCACGCGGTCGCCGGGCTTTATCAGCCGGAGCAGATCGCTCTCCAGCGGCAGCACGCAGCCGCGGTAGCCGGGAGGGACCTTCACGCTGAGGCCGGCCTCGGGGCTCAGGGACACCAGGGCCGACTGGGTTATCTGGTTGCCTTTGGGGATGCGTATGGAGGTCACCAGGTTGGTGACCAGCTTTATGTCCGACTGGCTCTTCACTTCGTAGGCGTCCTGCTCCAGGTACATGCGCGGGATCTCCCTGGTCTCTACCAGGTCCACGTTCATGATAGTGCGGACGGGCAGGTCAAAGCGGGCGACGAGCACGGTAGCGCTCTCGTGCTGGGCGGACAGAGTGCGCTCCTTGGAGGTAAGCACCCACCAGTAAATACCGGCCGCGGCCAGAGCCAGCAGCACGGGGACAAGCATGCCTTTCTTTTCCATATATTGTATTCTCCAGTTAAACTGTTACTTTCCCGTTAAATCCGTGTTAAATCTTAAATCGGCCGCGCCGCCTCCTACTGGAAGTACGGTTTCTCCACCGGCATGCGCACCATCACTATTATCTTCTTCCTCCGCGACCCTTTCGGCGGGTCCGAAAGGAACGTGCTCGAACCGGGAAAAATAAGCTTGGCCTCGTAGGTCAGGGTCACAAGCAGGTCCTGCCCCATCTGGCCGGACTGGGGATCCTTAAGCGTATCCACCAGTTTCCCCTCCACCGTAATACCCGGGGAAGAAGGGAACATGTTGCCGAGGACGGCCTTCATCTTCTGGTTGGCCAGGGCCTCGCCGCCGCCGGTCCCCGCGCCCGTCGGTCCGGCCGTCAGGGAACCTATGCGGGCCAGTTCATAGGCGCAGTGATGGGCGAGGATGGTGTTAAAGCCCAGGTTGCCCATCTCCATTATAAAGAACAGCAGCAGCATGAAGACCGGCAGCACCAGCAGCAGCTCGATGGTGACCTGCCCGGCCTTTTTCAGGCGGGCGGACGAACGCGCCGATCCCCGCGGCGCAATAAAGAACGGCCGTTTCATG
>JAJZVJ010000200.1 GCA_021845705.1 bacterium | reverse complement strand
ACAGCAGGGGGCGGGAAAGCGGCCCTGAGCGCGGCTGGCGCGGCCGGGCTTTCCGGGCTGCCGGCCGGCGCGGCGCTCAGCTTGATGGAGCTGCTTGAAACCGAGGGGATACTGCGCGGCCTGGGCGGCCGCAGCAGGCGGTTCTGTGCGAACGCGCGGTCCAGGGCATATCAGCGCTGCCGGTTCGCGTATCTGGTCCGGCGGTGAATGAATTTAAAATACTGGTCAATACCCGGCGGGCTGCCGGGAACGGGGGAAATATGGGAAAGAAAGAAGAGTATATGGAAAAACTCGGCACCCAGTTGAGGGCGTGGGGTGAAAGGATAGACATGTTTACCGAGAAAGCCGAGCATGAGGCGCTGGAGCATAAGACGAAGCTGCTGCGTGAAATAGAAGAGTTTAAAACCCGCAGTCTGGAGGCTCAGATGAAACTAAGGCAAATGAAAGAAACGAGCGGCGACGTCTGGGAAACGCTGGTGGCGGGTATGGATAGGGCCTGGGCGGATATGAAAGAGGCTATGCGCGAGATAGTGGATAAATTCAAACAGCCGAGGTAGCTTTCCGGCAGATAGTAAGCCGGTGAAAGAAAAAGGAGAGTGTAAGAACATGGGAATAACCAAGATGATAAGATCGATAGGTAAAAATAAAACCACGCCGCGTGAAACCGGGGCCGCGGCAAAGACCATCGGAGTCAGTGCAGTATTGGATCACCCACAGCAGGGTGAAATAATTACTGCGCCGCAATACACCTTCCGTATCGGGACATTAGGCAATATTGAGCTGGTGGATATCTCGATCAATCAGGGGCCCTGGCAGCCATGCCGGAATGCGGCAGGCTATTGGTGGTATGACTGGTCAGGCTATAAGAGCGGGCGATACCAGGCTGAGGCCAAGGCAAAAACGAAAGATGGCCGGGCAGTTACTTCCATGCAGTGCAATTTCCAAGTAGCTTTAGGGACAGACATGGAACAATCGCGAACGTCTAAAAGAAAACCATAACGGGAACAGTTCTTCGTAAACCGGGCATTGTAATGCCAGACCTGGAAAAAAGGCCGGCCCGCGTATATCCTTTGCGGGGGCAGCTTGGGATTTGGGTTAGGTAGGGGGCTACGCGCCCCCGGTTGACACATACTACAGGCTAAAAAGCCATTTCACCAGAAATGGCCGAAAAGTTGCAGGCGAGCCTGACACTAATCAACACGGACTTGGGACATGGGCCAGTAATCAGCAGGCATCATTAGGTATAACCTCCCTGGTTTTTCAGCCGAACCGATCACAAATCCGATCACCATCTTTTAGCCGATCACTATTTTAGATTGGAACGCATAATATTGACGAGCCAAAACAGGCATTTCTCCGTCGGAGGGTGTTGCTTTATCCGATTTCCTTGTGCTATAATACATGTGCGGGGTAGAGCAGCCTGGTAGCTCGCAAGGCCCATAACCTTGAGGTCGCAGGTTCAAATCCTGCCCCCGCAACCATAAGCCCTCGAATTAATTTCGAGGGCTTATGCTTTGTGCGCGCGGCATGCGCGCGCGTTGGGTGAGACTCCCCTGCGGGGGTTGCTAGGACCTGCCTTTGGCCAAAGACGAGGGTGCCCGGCGCGGGACGGGAGCCGAAGGAAGCCGGAGCCATGCTTTTGACAGGCCGTTCAAATAATATAGAATAGCCGCATGACCGATATCTGGCGTTTTCCTGACGAATGGATGGTAAGGGCTTTTTCCGGCGTCTCCAGGGTCACCCCGCAGCTTATAGAACAGTTCCGCGCGGAAAAAAAGAAGTATTTCTCCCACGCGCTTATTGATTCAGGCGTACTCCCCGCCGACCAGGTCATAAAGACCGCGGAACAATTCTTTAAAGTTAAATACTTCCAGCTTTCCCCGGAAAAAGTGGATAAGTTCGCTTTTTCGATGGTCCCGGAGAAGATCTGCCGCAAATACGAAATAGTTCCCCTGATGGTGACCGAGACGGAAATAAAGGTGGCGATGTCCAACCCTACCGATTTTAATGCCCAGTCGGACGTGGAAGCCCTTACCGGCCGCCGCCTCCTGCCTTTGTTCAGCCTGCCCAAAGAGATAGAGTCCTGCATGGACCAGCTGTTCAGCGCGGACACGGTCATCTTCGACCTGCTCAGCCGCGTGGAGACCCCCGAGGAAATAGTTGTTGTGGGCGGGAGCAAAAACGAGGATGAGCAGGACAATGCCGTAACTTCGCCGGTTATAAAACTTGTAAATTCCATAATTTCCATGGCGTACCGCAAACACTCCTCCGACATACATATAGAGCACGAAGAAGAAGCCAGCCATGTCCGCATAAGGGTGGACGGCGAGCTTAAGAATATCATGAAGCTGCCCCGCCATATTGCCGTGGGGCCCGTCGTCTCGCGCATAAAGATAATGTCGGACCTGGACGTGGCGAACCACATGCGCCCCCAGGACGGCCGTACAAAATTGCGCATAGGTACCGCGGAAGTGGGCCTGCGCGTTTCCACGCTGCCTACTTCCTACGGTGAAAAGGTGGTCATGCGCATCCTGGACCAGCGCGCGGCGGAAGTGCCTTTCAAAAAACTTGGGTTCGCGCCGGAAGTAGAGGAGGGGCTGAATAAGTGCATGGCCAGTTCCCAGGGCATAATACTGGTAACCGGCCCCACCGGCTCCGGCAAGACCACCACTCTTTATTCCATCCTTAACAAGGTGAAGCAGGAAACCACCAATATCGTGACCGCGGAAGACCCGATAGAATATAAACTGCCCGGGATAAACCAGGTGCAGGTGAACGAAAAACAGGGGCTTACTTTCGCCGTTGTGCTCCGCTCGGTGCTGCGCCAGGACCCGGATATAATAATGGTCGGCGAGATCCGCGACCATGAAACCGCCGATATCGCTTTCCAGGCCGCCATGACCGGGCACCTGGTGCTTTCCACCCTGCACACCAACGACACCGTCTCCACCATAGGGCGCCTTATGGATATGGGCGTTGACCGCTTTAAGATCTCCCCCGGCCTGCTTGCTATAACGGCCCAGCGCCTGGTGCGCAAGCTCTGCCCGCTTTGCGCGGAGGCCGTCCCCGGGGCCGAACGCTCGCCCGAGATCCTGGCCGCCCTCGCCGACCATGGCTTTGAGACGGTTTATTACCGCCCCGTCGGCTGTAAAAAATGCGAGGGCAGCGGCTATGCCGGGCGCACCTCCATAGTGGAACTGCTGCTGCCGGACGCGAAAGTCAAAGAGCTCATTAACGCCGGAGCGGTTTCAGACGATGTTAAGGCCGCCGCTTTGGAGGGCAAATGCCTGCGCACCCTGACGCGCGACGCCCTTTGGCATCTGTCCACCGGCCAGACCGGCCTGGGAGAAGTCGAGTCCTACCTCGAACTGGTGAAAAAAGGGCCGGCCCCGGTTAAACTGGGAAAGCCTCAGGCCGCGGTCCCGCCTTCCGCCGAAATCGCCGTCGGCGCGCAGCCTAAAACCGCCCAGGGACTAAAGCCGGTGGTAATGGTAGCGGACGACGACCCCATTATGCGGATGCTGCTTAAAAAATTCATAGAGGGCGCCGGATATATCGTGCGCGAAGCGGTGGACGGCGAGGAAGCCCTTACCTCCATAGCCTCCGGAGTGGTTCCGGACCTGCTCCTTACGGATATAAACATGCCGCGCCTTAGCGGGCTTGACCTGGTGAAAGGTATACGCGAAACGCTCGGACTGCTGGACCTGCCTATCATAATGCTCACCACGGAGAACTCTGATAAGAGCCAGGAGATGGCGTTCAAGCTGGGCGCGGACGATTACGTTATAAAGCCGTTCAAGGGCCCCATAGTCATAGCCAGGATAACCGCGGCCCTCCGCAGGGCCGGCAAGGTCGCATAGGACAGATATGCCGGATGAAATTGCCGCCTGAATTCCGGCCACGCTTCGCTTTAGCGTTGGCGGCCGTTTTTTTAGTAATATAGTAGCGATATAGTCTGGAGGACTTAAATGAACAAGATACTGCTCGCTGTGTTTGCAGCCTTTTTAGCCGGAAACGCCGTGGCCCAGGACAAAACTGCCGCCCCCGGTTCCGGGATGACGGAAGACCAGAAAACTCTCTATTTCCTCGGGCAGGCCGTAAGCTCGAAAATTAAACAGTTCGAATTCACGCCTGCCGAGTCGAAGTATATAATCCAAGGCTTCACCGAGTCGCTTTCCGGCGAAAAAAGCAAGGCCGACGAGTCTTACGGGATGAAGCTTAACGCCTACCTGGCCAAGAAACAGGAGGCCGTGGTGGCCAAGCAGAAAGAGGCCGCCAAGCCCTTCCTGGAAAAGATGGCGAAAGAGAAAGGCGCGGTAACCCTTCCTTCCGGAGTCATTTACATACCTGAAAAAGAAGGCACCGGGCCTTACCCCAAGCCTACTGATATGGTCAGGGTGCACTATCATGGCACCTTCCCCGACGGCAAAGTTTTCGACTCCTCCGTCGAGCGCGGCACCCCCGCCGAGTTCCCGCTGGGCGGCGTTATCCCCTGCTGGACCGAAGGCGTCCAGAAGATAAAGGTAGGCGGCAAGGCCAAGCTGGTCTGCCCCTCCGATACCGCTTACGGCGACCAGGGAGCCGGCGGCGCCATCCCCGGCGGCGCCACGCTGGTCTTCGACGTAGAGCTTCTGGATATCCTGAAGGACAAACCCGCGGCCGCCCCTATGGTGAAGCCCGCCAAGTCCGCAAAGCCCGCGAAAGCCGCCGTGAAGCCCGCCGCCAAGAAGGCGGAGGCTGCCAAGCCCGCCGCGACCAAGTAAGGATCAACGCCCGCATAAAAAAGCCCCGGCAGCCCGGGGCTTTTTTTTATGCCTGCGCGGCGGATCAGCTGTCAGGGGTTCGGGGTTTTTGCCGCCGCGGTGTGCGGATGGGGGTGTTTTATCAGAACGGACATCAGTATTGCGACCGCAAGTATCCCCAGCACTACGCCCAGGGAGAGCAGGGAGGGGATGTGCACGTAGCCTGAGACAAGCATCTTTATCCCGACGTAAAAAAGTATTATGGAAACGCCGGCTTTAAGATAACGGAAAAGGTCCATGACCGAGGCCAGGAGGAAATACAGCGAGCGCAGGCCGACCACGGCGAAGACGTTGGAAGAGTAGACTATGAATTTGTCCCTCGAGACGGCCAGCACGGCGGGGATGGAATCTACGGCGAAGATAAGGTCCGAGGCCTCTATCACCACCAGTGTGGCGAGCAGCGGGGTGGCATACCAGATATGGCGCTTTATGAAAAAATGGCCCTCAGCGGGCTCTTTGTCTATGGGGATCATCTTCCCGAGGAGTTTGAGCACCGGGTTGGCGCCGGGGTCAATTTTCCCGTCCTTCTGCAGCATCATCTTTATAGCGGTGACGATGAGTATAACGCCGAACACGTAGATGATCCAGTTAAAAGTGCTGATAAGCTTGACCCCGGTAAAGATAAGCACCAGGCGCATTAAGACGGCGCCGAGTATGCCCCAGGTAAGGATCTTCGGCTGGTATTTCTTGGGTATGCCGAAGTACGCGAAGATCAGGATGAACACGAACATATTGTCCATCGAAAGCGAGTATTCTATTACGTAGGCGGT
>JAJZVJ010000199.1 GCA_021845705.1 bacterium | reverse complement strand
CGACCTTACCCTGGACGCCGGCAACGACGACCTGGCCTGGAACGGGGTAGCCTGGGTTTCCACCAGCGCTTTTACCGGCTATGCCGGCGTGGACGCTTTCCCGGGGCCGGGCTGGTCCTGGAGCATCCCGACCACCTCCTGGAATGTCAACCGCCGCTACCGGGTGACCTCAATGGCCTCCCACACCAACGGTCTTTTTGAGGCCGCCGGTCCCAGCAGGGATTTTGTGATCGACGCCGCCAACCCTTCCGCGGGAGTAACCTTGCCGGATAAAGCTTACCTGCGTTCCCTTGCCGCCCTTTCCGGTACCGCGGCGGATACGCTTCCTGGAGCGGTGGCCTCGGCTTACTTCCGCGTGAAGCGCCAGGCTTCCAGCGAATACTGGAACTGGCAGGCCTCCACTTTTACCGCGGCCGCCCCTCCTTACACCAACCTGACGGCGTCCCTGGCTGGAGGTGTGGCTTCCTATACTACCGACTATTTCCAGGCGGGAGCGGCCTTTGAGCCCGACCACTCTTATGTCGTTGAACTTAACGTTGCCGACAAGGCCGGCAATACCGGCTCCGCCGTGGCTTTCCAGTTCACCGTAGACCGGAGCTCCCCTACGGCCGCCATTACCCTGCCCTCAGACGCCAATAACAGCGGCATGCGGCAGATAAATTTCATTTCCGGTACGGCCGCGGACAATTTCAGCAACTCCGAAGTTTACGTGGCCATACAGCAGCAGGGTACCCCGCCGCAGTGGTATAACACCACCGATAATGACTTTACCACCGGCGGGGCCAGCCCGGTCTGGATAGCGCTGAAAGGCAATACCAGCGGCTACCTGTCCCCCGACGCCACCAGCTGGATGTACGCGCCGGCGGGCCTGGATAACCGGTTTACGGCCGGTATCAGCGGTTTGAGCTACCTTATTCTCACCAAGGGCCGCGACGTGGCCGCGAACGAACAGGATAGTTTCGGAGTGGGAATTTCCTCGCTGGTTATAAAAATAGACAAGATGCCTCCCTCCTCCGTTTTTACCCTGCCGGCCGACGACCTGAACGGGATCAGCGGCCGCTACAAGTCCGGGAATATCGGCAATTCGGGCACGGGCACCCGCTTGTACGGCTCCATGCAGGATAATTTCTACTCGGTTAACAACGCCGGCGCGTCCGCCGGGCGCATACGGCTGTCTTATCTGCAGGCCGGCGTCACCTATTACTGGACCGGCGCGGCCTTTTCCAACGCGGTCTCCTCCGATACGGCCTGGCAGCCGGTGCAGGTCTCCTACGTGGGGCCCGGCTGGAGCTGGGTGTACCTGCCTGATATAGCCTGGGCCGGCGACCTGGAATACAAAGCCGAGATAAAGGCCATGGACGACTCCCGCCTGGCCGACGACAGCGGGGAAGGGAACTGGGAGACAGCGCAGACGCGCGGGACCAACGTCAGATATTTCATGGTGGATGATACTCCTCCGGCGGTGCTTATTACCACGCCCGCGGCGAACGCCGTGCGCGCCCTGCCGGGGATAGGCGGCACCGCCGCGGCCGACATTTCCGGCCTGAACCGGGTAGAGATAAGAATTTCCACCACCGGCGTGGACGGGACAAAATACTGGGATGGTTCCGGCTGGGTTCCCTCGCTGGCCGGCTGGCCTATAGCTACAACACTCGGTCCTACCTCCTGGTATTATACCGTGCCGGCGTCCATGCTTAAGGACGATGTCGTGTATACGGCGGAAGCGCGCGCCCTTGATTATGCCGGCAACTATTCGTCGCTGTATTCGACTTATACGGCAACCTACGACACAACGCCGCCGCTGGCCTCGTTGGATTTCCCGCTTAACGGCGTCACCTATTCCAGCGTCCTGATCTCCACACCGCTGGCCGGCACCGGCTCTAACACCCAGGTCTCTCCCTATACCGGGCCCAGCACGGCCGCGGTGAAGATAACCGACCTTGAAACTTCACTGTGCTTCGACGGCTCCGGCTTCTCGGGCTGCCCTGTCTGGCTGCCGGTGCAGGGACCCATTGCCGGCTGGAACTATAGCAGCCCGAATCTGGTCTTTATGAACGACCATAGCTATCAATTCGAGGCCAGGGCCACTGACTTTGCCGGTAATAATTCCGTGGTGGCCGCTGCCGCTACCAAGTTCGACATGGACAAGCCCACCTCCACCGTGCTCTCGCCTTCGGCTGAATATGTCAATGCGTTTGCCGCTGTTTCCGGCACGGCAAACGATGAAAGGGCCGATATCCCCCACAGAAAGTACGACGTCGGTCTGGGTACTTATACCGTAAAGGCGGCTGTAAACTATATCGGCGGCAACTGGTGGGGCGGCAGCAATTTCGACCAGAGCGGGCCGGTATGGTTCGAGACCTCTGTTAACACGGGGCCGTACAGCCTTGGGGAGACCACCGTTACCTGGACCTATAACTTCCCCGCCAATCTGCAAGCGGCCATCATCACCAACAAGAGCCATAATTACCGCGTAGTTACTTATGCCTACGACCTGGCCCTTAATAAGGAATTCGGCCCCGCCTACAGCGAGCCTGCCGGCGCGGATATTCCCGCCCAGTCCGGCAGGGTAGTGCAATTTGACAACGACGTGCCCGTGGCCGTGGCCACCGCGCCGGCGAATCTTTCCGCGCAGAACAGCGTGCCGGCCATCTACGGCGTAGTGACAGATACCGGCGTTATCACCGGGGTGCAGGTGCTGGTCAAAGCCCGCGGTTCCTGGAACGCCACCTGGAACGGGGGGACCTTAGGCGACAATACCGACTGGGACAACACCGGTTCCAAGTATATGCACTGGAGCACCGCGGCCTATTCCAACGGCGCCTGGTCCCTTGCCATGCCCCCGCTCTCGCCCGTGAATAACTACAAACTCTCGGTCTGGGTGCGCGGCATGGACAAGGCGGGGAACTGGCAGGCCACCCCCAGCAACGCCCAGGTAGACGCTAACCTGAACGCGGACAATTCAGCCGCCTATTATTTCACGTATGACACCACCCTGCCGGAGACCGGCGTGACCGCGCCGGACCGCTACGCTATCAGCGTGGCCACCGGCCTGATAGCCGGCACGGCCTTCGACTCCGGCATAGAACCGAGCGGTGTAAGCGAGGTGCGCGTGCGCCTGCGCCGGTCCGACAACTCGTACTGGCATTTCATAAACGGCAACTGGACCACCGCGGGCCCTAACGATAATTTCCTCGCCGGTTTCGGCAACCCCTGGTCGCAGCCTGTTCCGGCCGCTTCGCAGGACGACGGTTACCAGTACGATATTTACAGCCTGGCCGTGGACAACGCCCTGAACAACTCCAATAAGGCTTATTTCTCCACGTTCACCTTTATCGTGGACATGACAACGCCCACCTCGAAGATCTCTTTCCCGGCGGACGGCAGCTTTATAGGCGCCGTTCCGGCCATAACAGGCACCGCGGACGACTCCGTGGAAGCCCTGCATGGCTGGTCAGCCCCCAGGAATTATGAATCCGGTGTAAGCACCTACAATGCGGGAGTGGAACTGGCCATACAGCGCCTTACCGATAATCTCTGGTGGGACGGGGGCAATTTTACCCTGGCCTCAAGGCAATGGAATGCCGCCTCTTTCTCCGGGGCTTCGTCCGGAACCTGGACCTATAGCCTGCCCGGCGGCGCTATTGCCGACGGAACCACCTATTACGCTATGAGCCGCGTAAGGGACATAGTGAGCAATATCCAGGTCCAGTACACCACCAACTTCTTCACCGGGGATACCACCCCGCCCTCTTCCAAGGCCTCCTACCCATCCGGTACTACGGGGTCCGCCACCCAGATTTCCGGTACGGCCTGGGACACCCCGCCGGGAGAATTGAAAACTTCCGGGCTGGTGTGGTTATCCTTAAAGCGGGTCACGCCCACTCCGCTGTGCTACGATAACGGCCTGAATAGTTTTGTCGCCTGTCCAGGGGGGGTGTGGCCCGGCAACAGGATATGGTTTACCACGGGAACCCTTACGGTGAATCCCGACCCCATGCAGGTGAGCACCTGGACCTGGAACACCTCCGCCATAGGCTGGACCAACAACAGCCAGTATAACGTCATCGCGCTGGCCTTCGATAAAGGCAACAACCGGAAGGCGTATGACGCGCTGGAAACCGCCGATGTCAACTTTGTAATTCAGACTCCGCAGGCCGATACGGTGATAGATACCCCGATGGGCCCGGACGACAGGAACTACATGTCTTCGGACATGCTCAATATCGCAGGCAGCGGTTCCAACCTGAGGACTGCGGACAGCGTGAAGATAGAGCTGCAGCGGCTCAAGGAGCCGGCCAGCTGGTGGTATGAGCCCACGCTCTCCTGGGTGAATTACGATACCTGGACCTGGTACAGCAGCAGCGACCAGTCGTGGGGACAGTCTATAAACGGCCCGGTCGCTTTCAGCGTGGATAACGCTTCCTACACCATTACCGTCACCGGCTATAACTCCACCGGCCAGGCCGACGCCACCCCCTCGGTGCGCAGGATCGTAATAGACGATACCAGACCCATCGGAAATATTCTGGTTCCCAATAAGCTTTATGAAAACGCAATGCCGGCGCTGTCGGGCACGGCCACGGACCCCGGCAGTATAATCCAGAACTCGCTGCAGAACGTTTATGTCAGGGTGAAAAACGTGGAGAACGGCTACTACTGGACCGGTTCCAGTTTCTCGGCGACCGTGTCCGATATAGCCACAAGTTACATTCCGCAGGCTACGGTCGACTGGTCTACGGCCACCGCGGTCAACGCCGCCCTGCAGGACGGCCGGCGCTACGACATTTTCCTCCGGCCCCAGGACCAGGCCGGCAATATGGCGCTGAATGAGCCGGAGATGCCGTCTTACCGGGTGTTTTTCGACACTTCGCAGCCGAACGCTTATTTCTCCTATCCCGGAAACCGGCAGGTGCTGCGCACCCTGGCGCCCATAACCGGCACGGCCTATGACCCTATCGGCGTATATTCCCCGAACTACAAGTCGGATCTGGCCAGGGTGGAGCTGCAGATATACGACGAGCAGGGCGTTAAATGGTGGGATGGCAGCGCATTCTCCGTTTCCGGTTCCAGTTTTAACATAGTTTCCGGCACGGATACCTGGACTTATCCCAGCATTCAATCCGCCCTTACCTCCGGCAAGTACTACGTGCTCAATGTCAGGGCGGTGGACAGGGCCGGCAACCAGCAGAACGGGTTTACCGACCTGCTCTCCTCCCGCACTTTTGTCTGGGACCGGACGCCGCCCACTTCGTCCATAATCCAGCCTCTTGACCTGGGCAAGTACAGGCCGGACAACCTGACCGGCGCCGTGGCCTTCAACGGCCTCGCTTCGGACCCGGTCCTCCCTTTCAGCAACGACCGCATCAATAAGGTGCAGGTCCACCTTAGTTATCTGGACTCCGGAACTACGTATTATTGGACCGGTTCGGCTTTCAGCACCTGGACGGTGACTTTCGACGGCGCCTGGCAGAACGCGATAGATACCGAAACCTGGCGCTATCCTTTCGACGGGACCAACTGGGTCTCGGACAAGAATTATACCCTGCGGGTGAGGGCTTTCGACAGGGCCGGGCCCATGGATGCGAACGGCGGCAATGAACAGAACA
>JAJZVJ010000198.1 GCA_021845705.1 bacterium | reverse complement strand
TTCCGCCTGGCAAAACCCCGCAGCGGGCGCCCCCCGGGCGCTGCCTGTGGTTGAGTCTTTCGAGTCGCTGACCGGCCGCGGGGCCAAAGCGGTTATTGAAGGACGGGAATGTTTTATAGGCAATCACCGCCTGATCGAGGAGCTCGGCGCCTGCTCGCCCGCGGTGGAAGCCGAACTGGAACGGCTGGAAAAAGAAGGCAAGACCGCTGTGGCGCTGGCCGCTGAAAAGAAAACCCTGGGCGTGATAGGCGTGGCCGACACGGTGCGCCCGCACAGCCGCGAGGCCATCGGCCAGCTGCGCGCGCTGGGGGTGGCCTCGGCGCTGCTGACCGGCGACAACCAGGCCACAGCCGACGCCATAGCCGCCCAGGTGGGCATAGACGACGCGCGCGGCAACCTGCTGCCGGAAGACAAACTTGCGGCCATGGACGGGCTGCTTGCCCGCTACGGCAGTGTGGGCATGGCCGGCGACGGCATAAACGACGCGCCCGCTCTGGCTAAAGCCACGATCGGTTTCGCCATGGGTGCCGCAGGAACCGACACCGCCATTGAGACCGCCGATGTGGCCCTTATGGACGACGACCTGCGCAAACTGCCGCATTTTATCCGGCTTAGCCGGGACACTTCAGGCATATTGCGCCAGAATATCGCGCTGGCTATAAGCATTAAAGCGGTATTCCTAGGCCTGGCTTTCGCAGGCAAGGCCACGCTGTTCATGGCCGTCTTCGCCGACATGGGCGCGAGCCTGCTGGTGATCTTCAACGGCCTGCGTCTGCTGCGGTACCGCTCTTAAACAAAAATGAAGATGACGAGGAGGAACTATGTGCGGATATAATTGTGGTTGGTGGGGACCTGGGTATTTCTTCGGCTGGCCCTGGGGAATGCTCGTGGGCATTATCTTCTGGGCTCTGATCATATACGGCATCTTCCGGCTTATTTCCAGCCTGGCAAAGCGCCGGCAGGAAGAAACGGATAAGGTTTCCACCCCGCTGGATATACTCAAAAGGCGATACGCCGCCGGAGAGATAGACGCGGAAGAGTTCGCGAAACGAAAAAAAGACCTGGAGCAGTAACAACCCGCCCCGGCCGTCCGGCCGGGTGCGGTTTGCGGTCATCTTAAACTCCGGGAGAGGGGCTGTTTATGGAATCTAAAAGCGAACACTGGGACTCGGTATTTTCGGGCAGCAAAGACGAGGAGCTGGGCTGGTACGAGAAGGACGTTTCCAGGACCATGGGCCTGCTGGAGCAGGTCCCGGACTGGCGCAAGTCGGTTATCTTCCTCCCCGGGGCCGGCACTTCGTTGCTGATAGAAGAGCTGTTGTCACAGGGCGCGGGCCTGGTGCTGAACGATATCAGCGGCACGGCCCTGAACCGGGTCAAAAACAGGCTGGCCGGCAAAAGCGGGATAGTCTGGCTGTGCCAGGATATTTCGCGGCCGCTCCAAGCCGTAATCCCCGCCGTAGGCATCTGGATAGACAGAGCGGTGCTGCATTTCCTGACCGAAGAGGCGGATATCGCCGGATACTTTGATAATCTGCGGTCAGCGTTGAAGGCAGGCGGCTACGCCATATTCGCGGAATTCGCCAGCAATGGTGCGGAGAAATGCGCCGGCCTGCCCGTCCACAGGTATTCCGTAGAGGAATTGACTAAAAGGCTGGGCCCGGGATTCAGGCTTGTTTCGCATTTTGACTACACCTATGTAAACTGCTATGGTGGGGAAAGGCCGTACGTTTACGCGTTGTATAAAAAGGAGGGGTTATGATCAATTACGGGTTTGTGAAGGAACTGGAAACGCCTTTCGACGGGGCGGTGGCCGCGGTGACGGAGGCCCTGAAGAAAGAGGGCTTCGGCGTGCTGACCACTATAGACGTGCGCGCGAAGTTCAAGGAGAAACTCGGCATAGATTTCCCCAACTACGTCATACTCGGCGCCTGCAACCCGCCGAACGCCCACAAGGCCATTCTGGCCGAAGAGAACATAGGCCTAATGCTGCCGTGTAATGTGATTATATATGAAAGAGACGGAAAGACGATGGTGGGGATAATCAAACCGACGGTGGCAATGGGGATGATCGACAATCCGGGCCTGAAGCCGCTGGCGCTGGAGGTTGAGGCGCGGCTGAAGAAAGTTTTTGATTCGCTGGTGTAAACGCAGATTTGTCTGCCAGGCCTCATAGCCTGCAGGCTGAAGAAATGGGACCGGATAAACCTGGTGGGTGTCGTGGGCGCCTGCGGGAACAGGACAACACGGCTGTGCTGATACAAGGCAAACATGGATAAACCGTCTATCTTTCCGCATGGTATGAGCAGTTGCAAAGGATGCGGCTTCATAGCCATATGAAAGTCCGAGATAGTGGTATGCCGGACGCCGCATACTGGGAAAGCCTCTTTAATGTGGGGTTAATCCTGGACCGCATGGGTGTTGATGATTCAATCCGCGACTTGGCGGAGTTCGGCTGCGGCTACGGGACATTTACTTTGCCGACGGCCAGGCGGATTACGGGTACCCTGTATGCTTTCGATGTTGACGATACCGCTATGGGGCTGGCCCGTAGCCGCGCTGCGGAGGCCGACGCCGCCAACATAATGTTCCTCCAACGGGATTTTGTCGATGAGGGGACCGGCCTGCCTGACGCCTGCGTTGATTACGTCATGCTGTTCAATATCCTCCATCACGAGCGGCCCGGGGAACTTACGCGGGAAACGTGGCGTATTCTCCGGCCGGGTGGCAAAGTAGGCGCTATCCACTGGATACACTCCGCTGCGACTCCGCGCGGGCCTTCTCTTGAGATCAGGCCTAAACCCGAAGCGCTGATCCGGCTGTTTCGAGAAAGCGGCTTTTATAGGCCGCAGCCGGAGCCGATAGAACTGCCGCCCTGGCATTACGGAATTCTGGCCGTAAAATCACCGTCAAGCTAGCGAGCTGCAGTTCACGGAGACGACAGGAGTTTTATATATTATATGCGTAGCGCGGCTGAAGAAAGTATTTGATTCGTTGGTGTAGAAGCGGATTTGTCTGCCAGGCCTCATGACCTGCGGGCTGAAGAAACTGGATTAAATAAAAACCGCCGGCGGAAACCGGCGGTTTTTATTTGCAGCGGTGTCTTTGTCTTTTACCAGCCGGTGAGCAACTGGTCCAGCGCGGCGGACCCGCTGTTGTTGGTTAGCGGAGCCAGGGGGATGGTCACGTTCATCCCCTGGAACTCCGGCACATCAGTAACATCGACGGACTTGCCGGGTAGCACCGGGATGGTCCGGGTAACGCAGTGTATGGCGCCGCCGGCGACTATGCTGTCGTCGGAAGGCACCTGCACCACGGTCACGCCGGGCAGGCCCTGCTCGTAGGCGGCCTTGGGGGCGCCGGCTGTTGCGGGCCATAACGTTCCGTAGTGGAACGCTATTCATAAATATGTTGGTCCATTATCATTAGTGTCGAACAGGCCTTGACAGTCTTTATACATATACATATAATTGCATATATGGAGAAAGACTGCCGGGATGTAAAAGTTTCAGTGAAAGCGCTCAAGGCGCTGGCCGAGGCCAAGCGCCTGCGTGTGATGGCGCTGTTGGCCTATACCGGGCGCGCGCTGTGCGTCTGCGAGCTGGTGGACGCTACCGACGAGAACCAGTATAACATCTCGCGCTGCCTGGGTGCGCTTTGCGCCGCCGGGCTGGTGAAGAAGGAAAAGAGGGGGCGCTGGGCCATGTACTCCCTCTCGCAGGCGTCGGGGCCGCTGGCGGAGTATGTTCGGCGGCTGGTGAAACCTGCCCCCTGTTGCCCTGTTGTAGCCGCCGACATAGCCCGCCTGCAAAAGCGGCTGGCCCTGCGGCGCAAGGGCATCTGCGTGGTAGGCTGCAAGTGTTAAAACTTTCAGCATTGGGCGCGGGCAAGTTCCGTCGACATACAGAGACAAGGAGGCTTAAGCGATGGAAAAGAAGAAAGAAGCGAAATCGGACAGAAAAGGGTTCTGGTCCATAATCAAGGAATCCCTGGAGAAGTCAAACAGCGGCTGCGGGCCCGGCTGCGGTTGCCATGGCGAGAAAAAGGATAAAGAGGTTCGGCGGAAAGATGCTCCGGACAAGCCGGGCACGGGAGGATAGACGCCTGATGGCCGCGCCCGATGATTCCCGAAACCGGCAGATCCTGATCTTTGCGCTTGCCCCGGCCATAGTGGGTGTACTGACGCTGGCCGCCTGGTTCCTGGGCCGCGCGCAGGCCGGGCCGCGCTATGTGTCCGCGGGGCTCGCCCTGGCCGCCACGTTCTTCGGCGGCTGGCAGCGTTTTCTCGCCGGGCTCCGGGATGTCGCCCGGCGCAAGATCACCGTCAACGTCTTCGTTACTCTGGCGATCTTTGTCACGATAGCGGCCGGCGAGTTCGTGCCTGCCGCGGCGATAATCTTTATCATGGCCGTTGTCGGCGCCTTGGAAGCCTACACGCTCGACATGACCCGCAACAGTATCCGCGATCTGCTCGACCTTACCCCGCCCATGGCGAACGTGCGCAACGGGGACGCGGAAGCCGCTGTTCCCGTGGCCGAGCTCAAGACAGGGGATATCGTGATCGTACGGCCGGGCGAGCGCATCCCGGTGGACGGCGTGATCGCCGCGGGCGCCGCGACCGTCAACCAGGCCCCCATCACCGGCGAATCCATGCCGGCGGAAAAGGTAAAAGGCAACGAGGTGTTCGCCGGTACCCTTAATGAGACCGGCCGCCTTGAGATACGCACGACCAAGGTCGGCGCGGACACCACGCTGGCCAGGATTGTTCACCTGGTCGAGGAGGCGCAAGATTCCAAGGCGCCCATCCAGGGCGTGGCCGACCGGTTTACCGTGTGGTTCCTCCCCACGGTATTCGTTCTTGCTGTTATCGGGTACCTGGCTTCGGGCAATATCCGGATAGCCGTCTCCGTTCTGCTGGTGGCTTGCCCGTGCGCATTTGCCATCGCGACCCCCTCTGCGGTGGCGGCGGGCATAGCCAATATGGCCCGTCGCGGCGTACTCATCAAGGGCGGCATCTTCTTTGAAATCGCTGGCAGGATAAATTCCCTGGTCATTGACAAGACCGGCACGCTTACGCTCGGCCGCCCGAAAGTGATGGAAGTAGTCGCCTGTGACGGCTTGCCGGAAGATGAAGTGCTTCGTCTGGCCGCGGTCGCTGAAAAGTACTCGGAGCATCCTTTGGCGAGAGCCGTAAGCCTTTCCGCCAGGGAGCGGGCGATCGTGGCGCCGGATCCCGATGAGTTCAGGATCGAGGCGGGCCTGGGGGTAGAGGCGCATTACGGCGGGCAGAGGATCCTTGTGGGGCGGGATGTGTTCCTGCGGGACCGGGGAGTTGGTATCTCCGCCCGCATGGAGCAGGCGCTTGCGGCCCAGACCGAACTCGGGAGGACGGCGATCATGGTCGCGCGCGATCACCATGTTCTGGGGCTTTTGGCCGTAGCGGACGAAGTTAAACCCGAAACCATCGGCGCAGTAGGCGCGTTGAAGGCCCTTGGCGTGGGCGGCATCACCATGCTTACCGGCGACAACCACAGGGTCGCCCGGGCCGTGGCCTCCCGGATCGGCGTGGATGCGTTCCGGGCCGATCTCCTGCCCCAGGACAAGCAGGAGATCG
>JAJZVJ010000197.1 GCA_021845705.1 bacterium | reverse complement strand
GGCCGGAAGAGCTGCAGGTGCAGATAGTGCGCTCCGTGGCCGGCCTTGCGGGCGCCGAGATAATGCGCGCCGGCTACGCGATAGAGTATGATTACTCCGACCCTTCCCAGCTTAACTATACGCTGGAGACGCGCCTGCTGCCCGGACTGTATATGGCCGGGCAGGTGAACGGAACCACCGGCTACGAGGAAGCCGCCGCCCAGGGCCTGGCGGCCGGGATAAACGCCGCGCTTAAGGTCTCCGGGCGGGACCCCCTGGTACTGCGCCGCGACGAAGGTTATATCGGCGTGATGATAGACGACCTGGTCTCCAAAGGGGTAGATGAGCCGTACCGTATTTTCACCTCGCGGGCCGAGTTCAGGCTGTTGCTAAGGACCGATAACGCCGACCTCAGGCTGGCCCCGCGGGGCTTCGAACTCGGGCTGCTCGACCCGGCGCTGGAAGGAAATTTCAAGGCCTACCAGGCGGCGGCGCAAACGCTTCTGGCGGGCGGGAAGCCGGGCCGGATACCGCCCGGCCCGTGGAACCTGGAAAAAGCGCGCTCCACCGCCGCGATAGAGAAAAGCTACGCGATGTACGTCCAGCGTAACCGCCGCGAAGCCGAGAGAATGAAGAAATTCGAACACCTGCGGATACCGGATAATTTCAGCTACGCCGCGGCCAAAGCCCTGCCGAACGAGGCAAGGCACAAGCTTGAAAAGAACAGGCCGCTCACGCTGGCGCAGGCGGGCCGGATCCCCGGCATCACCCCGGCGGATATACAGCTGCTGTGGGTGCTGCTTGAAAAACGCGGCAAGGCGCTTGCGCCGGTCCCGGAAAAGCGCGCTGAGGATAAAGAACCATGAATAACGCCGTAAAAGGGACCTTAGCCGCCTGGGGACTGGAACTTTCCGCGGAAAGCGCGCGCAAGCTGGAGATTTTTTCCTCCGGGCTTAAAGAAAAGAACGCGGTGCAGAACCTGGTTTCAAAGAGCGACGAGCCGCAGCTCTGGGAGCGCCACATCCTTGACTCCCTGGCCGCGGCCGCCCTGCTGCGCAGGCACCTCCGGCCCGGGGCGCTCGTAGCCGACGCCGGCTCCGGGGCCGGCTTTCCCGGCCTCGCGCTGGCGGCGGCCCTGGAGGAATTCAATTTCCACCTGCTCGATTCCCGCGCGAGACGCTGCGACTTCCTCGGCTGGGCCGCCGCCGCCATGGGCGCCCGCAACGTCGCGGTCTTCAACCGGCGGGTAGGCGAGGGAGGCCCCGGGGCCGGCCAGCGCTACGGCGCCGTGACCGAGCGCGCCATGGGACAGCTTGAAAACATCCTGCCCCAATGCTTAAATATACTGTCCGGGGGCGGGATCTTCCTGGCCTGGCAGAGCGCGGCCCAGCTGGCGCAGCCCCGGCCCGCGGTGGACGCAGCCCTTAAAAAGGCAAAAGGGGAACTCAGGGAAACTTTCCCCTACAGGCTGCCGGGCGAAACAGCGGACCGATATATACTTGTTTTCGCAAAGAGATAACGCGACAGCGTAGTGGCTGGGTACCCGGGGTTATACTCCGCGCACCCCAGCGAGAGTAAGGAGACCTATGCACATACTTAACTTTTATTTCACGCCTTTCGCCGTCATTCTCATCCTCTTCGCCATTTTCTTCTCCGAGCCGGACAGGTCCGTGACGTATACCTCGTTCGCCATACTGGCCGCCGCCTTCGTCTCCAACTACTGGCTCGGCAAGAACGTATACCGCTTCATGCGCTGGAGCCGCCATATCCGCGCCGTAACGGTCTGGATCAACCTGGCCGTCAGCTGCGCCCTCTTCTACATGCTGTCCCCTTACTGGGCCCCGATGTGGCTTCTTTTCCTGACGGCCCCGTCGGCAAGCGCGATGTACATGAAAAAGTGGCAGGTTTTCCTGACGGCGCTGGCCGCCGCAGGCTCCATGCTGGGTCTTTATTACCTGCGCAGCATGGCCAACGGCGGCATGGGGGCCCAGCTCTGGGGCATGGCCCTGTCCCAGGCGGTCTTCATAATCTTCTTCTCGATGTTCACCGCGGCCATGGCCGAAATGATAGTTAAAGTGAGGGACTCGAACCGCTAAGGTACGGGGATAAAAGATAAGGTTTAGCCTGCGGCTTGCTCCCGGCCACTATGGACATACTCCATAAACTCCGCATCATTTTCTGGGGCCTGGTAATAGGCCTCTGGGGCCTTTTCATGTACCAGTTCATGAGCGAGGACATGTCTTCGCTCAAGCGCTTCAAGATCGATAAGAACCCGTTTTCCTCCACCGCCGAAACCGCGCCGCCCGTCCCCGGCAAGATCCCTTTTACCGAGACTTCCGCCCAGCCCCGGCCCCGGCCGCAGTCCACAGCGGCTCAGCTGCCCGCGGGAACCGTCCCCCGGCAGAGCTCCCTCGATCTCATAAGGTCCGGCGGGGTAAAAGGCGTGGCCAGCACCCCGCTGATCCCGGAACATTATCCCGGCGAGAAGACCTCCCTGCCTGCGGGCGGCACGGGAGAAGGCTATCCTAAACCTCCGGACGGCTTCGCTATGAAGGTGACCCCGCACTTCGTGGTCTACGAAGAAGCCCCCGAAGTTTCGCCCGGGCTTACCGACACGCTGGAAGCCCTGCACGGGAACATCATGCTGGACCTGGTCGCCTTCTCGCCGTGGACGCGCGAGAACAAAGTCTATATCTACTACGCCCGGACCAGCGAGACGTACCGCCGCCTCACCGGCCGTCCGGCCTGGTCGGGGGGGGCCGCCTCGCTCGGCGAACGCAAGATCTACGTGTACAAGAGCGACGAGGCTTTCGGGATACTGGCGCACGAGCTTACGCATATTTATTTCGACAGTTTCTTTACGCCCTCCAATCCCAGCCCGCTTTGGCTCAGCGAGGGCATCGCCACCTACATACAGTCCGAGCGCGGCAATTCAACGCCCAACTGGCTGGCGCAGAACCTTAAGCTGCTTGAGGGCGGCAGCGGCTTCAAACTCGGGGACCTCGTGCGGATAGAGAATATGCAGGGCGCGGACGAGGATAACGTCCGCCTGTGGTACGCCGAATCCTACAGCGTGGTCCGCTTCCTGATAAAGCTAAAAGCCGGCGACGCTTTCTACGTTTTCTGCAAGAACCTGCGCGACGGCAGGCCCGCCCATGAAGCGCTTTACCAGGCCTACGGCATGCCGTACAACAAACTTTCCTCGCTTGAATTCGCCTGGCGCTACGACCTGAAGACCGGAAAGATCTCAGGGATGAACCGTTAACCGCGAGGGCGGCGTAAAAACACCGCGGCGGTCTCTCCCCGGCCGCGGGAATTCCAGCCTGATCTTCCCGCCCTACATCTCCCCGTTTATATTCCTTATATATAAGGGTTGACCGATGTCAACCTTATTTTTGCAATTCAGGCCGCCTCCGCAAGCATAAAAAAGATAACTAAAATAAGCGTTATTTACTCCGAGTATTGACAACCCGGGGGGCATACTGTATACTTTGAACTCAGTGGTGAGAAGTGGTGAATAATGTTTTTTAGTGGCTAAAAATGTTGTAGACTGTATTCAAGTTAAAACCAAAGATTTGATCATACGATGAGCTCATTCTACGGCGAATATTCTTACGTGATGGACGCGAAAAGCCGCGTCTTCATCCCGTCCCGCTTCCGCGAGGAACTCCGCAAGGAAGACAAGAATTATTTCATGCTCAGCATAGGCCTGGACCGCTGCCTTTACATTTTCCTGCCGTCTAAATGGGAAGAACTGATAAACAACAACATGGAGATCTTCAAGTCCGAGAACAAGGAGGAGGAGCGGGCGTTCAAGCGCTTCTTCTTCGGCAACGCGGCGGACGCCCAGCTTGACGACCAGGGAAGGATATTAGTCCCGCAGAATCAGAAAGCGTACGCTTCCTTGAAGAAGGACGTCCTGATACGCGGCGTGGGGAATAAGGCGGAAATATGGGATGCGCAGGCCTGGACGAAATACAAAAAAGACGTAATGGCCCCCTCGGTAGAAAAATTCAGCAAGTTCTTCGACCTATGACCGAATACTCTCACGTATCGGTACTGGCCGAAGAAGTGGTGAACCTGCTGATAACCGAAAAAAAAGGCACCTACGTGGACGCCACGCTCGGCATGGGCGGGCACACCGCCCGCTTGCTGAACGCGCTGCCCCAGGAAGCCGGCGTGCTGGGCATAGACTGGGACCCCGAGATGGCCGGAGTAGCCGCGAAGAACCTGGAACCTTTCGGGGCCAGGGTGAAAGTGGCCCAGGGAAATTTCGCGAACATAGACGAGATAGTCGCCCGCGAGGGGATACGCTCCCTTTCCGGAGTCCTCTTCGATCTCGGCATTTCCTCGCTCCATTTCGACAAGCCGTCGCGCGGGTTCAGCCTCAAGCATGACGGCCCGCTGGATATGCGCATTAACCCGGACAACCCGCTTACGGCCTACACCATAATCAACCAGTGGCCGTACGAGCAGATAGAGCACCTTATCCGCGTCTGCGGCGAGAGGCACTCCGGCCGCATAACGCGCGCCATCCTTGAATCGCGCAGGGCGAAACCGCTTGAGACCACCGCGGACCTGAGCGCCCTTATCGCGCGCGTGGCCCCGGCCCGGGGGGAAAAGATACACCCCGCCACCAAGACCTTCCTGGCGCTGCGGGTAGCCGTGAACTACGAATTCGACAACCTGACGCGCGGCATACAGAAAGTGATGCCGCTGCTGAAGCCGGGGGCGCGGATGGGGATAATAACCTTCCACTCCCTGGAGGACCGCATCGTCAAGGAGACGTTCCGCATGATGGCGAAGATGGGCGGATGGTCGCTCGTGACCAGGAAGCCGGTGAAGCCCTCGGAAGAAGAGATAGCCTCGAACAAGAGGTCCCGCAGCGCGAAGCTGCGGGTGATAGAGAAGCTGTAGGGGAAAAACGTATAGCCAAACGGACAAGGGGGAAACATGTATCCTGAAAACATCCTTAAAGTTGGCGCGAAGTTCAACAAGCTCCTGCACGGCAGGACCGCAAGGGCGAAGTTCAACGGGCTCAAGGCCTCGATGTGTCCCACAAAGATCTTCTACCTCTGGGAGAAGCACGGCATAAAACGCATAGAACTTTTCAGCATGGAGTAATACCACACGGAAGGACAACGGAAATGCTTAAGAAAACTAGGAACCTGAGAATGGCGGCGCTTGGCGGGGTATGTATGGTGGGCTTCCTGTTCGCCTGGGAGAATGTGCAGGCCCTTACATTAGGCTACAGGATCGAGAAACTGCGCCATGAGATAAAGGACCTCGAGAGCGCCAACACCTATCTGAACAAAGAGATACAGGCTTCCATGACACCGGAGAAGCTGGAGGCCGAGGCGGTAAAGCTCGGCATGGTTTACCCGGAACCCGGCGCCGTAGTCATCCTGGACGCGCCGCCGGCGGCGGGCAAAGCGGGCCGGGGCTGGCTGGCGAGACTTTTCAAACCCGACAAGTCTTCCTGAGCCGCGCCCTGCGGAGGTGCAGATGGCTGAAGCAAAGAACCTCAGAGAACTGTTCGACAGGATACCCATACACGGCCAGCCTGACGGCCGCAGAAAGTCTATACGCGGCCTGCACATGCGGCCGGGATCCGGCTTCGCCGGGGTAGCGGCAGTACCCGACACCTCCCTCTT
>JAJZVJ010000196.1 GCA_021845705.1 bacterium | reverse complement strand
CCATAACTATGGCGGTCTTTACGTCGTTCCCGGTGATGTCCAGCAGGCGGCGGGCCTCCTCCTGGGTAACGCCGCCGACCGTGGCGGCGATGCGTTCGGCGCGCAGTACCAGTTTGCGCGAGGTGGTCTTTACGTCCACCATCCAGTTGCGGTAGACCTTCCCGGAGATGACCATGGACGCCGTGGAGAGCATGTTGAGCGCGAGCTTGGTGGCCGTGCCGGATTTCATGCGCGTGGAGCCCGAGACCGGTTCCGGACCTACGTCGAGGGTCACGCGTATCGAAGCCTCCTTGGATTTTTCCCGGGGGTTGCAGGTTACCAGCACCGTTACCGCGCCGGCCTTTTTCCCGGCGGCGAGGCCGCCCTGCACGTAAGGCGTTATGCCGCTCGCGGCTATTCCCACAATGGTGTCCTCGCGGCGGGCCAGGCGGGAAATTTCTTTTTTGCCGGCTTCAAAGACGTCTTCAGCGCCTTCCTTGGAAAGGAACACGGCATCCTTCCCGCCGGCCATAAGCGCCGTGAAGACCCCTGGCTCCACGCCGTAGGTGGGGGGGATCTCGGCGGCTTCAAGCACGCCGAGCCTGCCGCTGGTCCCGGCGCCGATGAAATATATCCTTCCGCCGGAAAGATAGGACCTGGAGACGGCCCGCGCGGCCTTCTCTATCATCGGGATGGCCCTGGCCACGGCCTTCGGCACGAGCATGTCCTCGTAGTTGAGCTTTTCAAGCACCCGCCGCAGGGGGATCCTGTCAAGGTCCCTGGTGCGCGGGTTGTTCTGCTCGGTGGGAAGCCTGGAATATCTTTTGAACGCGTCGTCTTTTTTCATGGTCATTCGTTCTCTTCGTCCGGCGCGGCCCCGGAGCCGTCCGTCCCGGGTGCTTCAGCCGCCGGCTTTTCCTGGCCCGCCGCGGCCGGGGCGGCCGTCGAAAACTCCACGATTTCCGGCAGTCTCGGGTTCTTGATCCAGTCCAGGACCCTGCGGATATTGTATTTGTTGACCAGTCCCGGGCCGAAGCCTTTGGCTTCTATTATCACCGCGGCGTTTTCCTTTCCGCAGGCGATCCTGGCGGTGCTGTTAAGTATCTGGAACTCCGTGTACTGGCGCGCCTTGTTGGCGCCGGCTATGATAAGCAGCGGCCTCTTGCCGTAGGCGCGCAGCGGATTGACCGACAGGACCGCGTTCACGTTAAGGGCGGGGGAGATGGCTATCACCATCCCGACCTCCGGGTGTATGGCCGCGGCCTTTATCGCCAGGTTCGCGCCAAGCACCGAGCCGGCCAGCACCGTGCTTTGCGCCGAAACCGAATGGGTGGACAGGTAGACCAGCGCGGCTTCCACGTCGCGCAGCATGCGGTTGTATTCATTGTCCTGGCCGTCCACGCCGAAAGAGCGCCAGGAGGTGGTGGAGCCGTCCGGCATTATAAAGCTGTTCCCGTGCCCCCGCAGGTCCATGGCCAGGTAGCCGAAACCGTAGCGCTTCAGGGGCTTGAACCAGGGTTTCCATTCGGTCAGGTCGCTTTTCTGCGTGTGTATCAGGACTACCGTGGGGGCGCCTTCGGCCGCTTTAAGATAGCGCGCGGACAGGTTCCAGCCGTCCTCGGTGGTAAGCGTGATCCTTTCCTCTTCGCGTTCAGCCTGGGGGGAAGCGGCTGCCGGGAGGGACAGGGTATATAGCGCTAAAATGACTGCGGCGGCGGTGAGTGTCTTCATTTCTTTTGCCTTTTACGTCCGGGTCTTCTTATAATTCTCGCGGGCCCGCGGGGGAAACCGCGGAAAAGTCCGGGCAAAATTATTCTACATTTTTGAGGCCGCGCCTGAAAGTGCGCGCGCGCGGGCGGCCGGGCCTTGTCATCGCCGCGTCCTTTCTTGTAAAATAAAAGATTATTAATGGGCGGCCCGCGGCGGCCCTGATCCTGCGCGGTATTCTTACGGGAGACTTATGTCAAAAGTTCTTGTCGTTGACGACGAAAAAGACGTGGTGTACCTGATAAAAGTGCTGATGGAGCGCGAAAAGCTGGAAGTCCTGGAGGCCTATAACGGCCTTGAGGCGTACAATAAGCTCACTTCCAAGGACCCGGCCAGGGTCCTGCCCGACGTAATAATACTGGACATCATGATGCCCGAGATGGACGGGTATACCCTGCAGTCGAAACTGCAGGAAATAGAGGAGCTCAGCCATATCCCGATAGTGATACTCACCGCCAAAGGGCAGATGAAAGACCTGTTCGAACTGGCCTCCAACATCTTCGCCTTCGTAGAGAAGCCGTTCGAACCTAAAAACCTCGTAAAAATCGTAAAGGACGCGATAGCCACTAAAAAATGAACACACCCGCTAATTCCGGCATCACCGAAATAGTCGCCAACAATTACGCCAAGATCAAGGCGATAAGGGATAAAGGCATAGACCCGTTCCCGCACCGCTTCAGGCTTACCCACAAGATAGCCCAGGCCGCAAAGTGCCCGGCGGAAACCCCGGTGATCATCGCGGGGCGGATGATGCTCATGCGCGTCATGGGCAAGGCCACCTTCGCGCACCTGAAGGACGGCACCGGCAGGATACAGATCTACGTCAAGAAGGACGCGGTGGGGGAGGAAGCGTACGAGCTGTTCAGGAAGCAGATGCATGTCGGCGATTTCCTGGGAGTTGAAGGCAAACTTTTCGTGACCCATACGGGGGAACTTACCGTCAGCGCGGAAAAGCTTGCCGTGCTTTCCAAGTCCGTACGGCCGCTGCCCGAGAAGTTCCACGGGCTGACCGACGCCGAGGCCCGCTACCGCGAGCGCTACCTGGACCTGATCTCCAACGAGGAATCCAAGGCCATCTTCGTGCGGCGCGCCCAGATAGTGGCCGCGCTGCGCGATATCCTCAATTCCGACGGGTACCTGGAAGTTGAGACCCCAGTTCTCTGCTCGCAGGCCGGCGGCGCTTCGGCGCGCCCTTTCATTACTTTCCACAACGCCTACAAGAACGAACTGTACATGCGCATTGCCCTGGAGCTGCCGCTCAAGAAGCTCATCATCGGCGGTTTCGACGGCGCCTACGAGATCGGCCGCGTGTTCCGCAACGAGGGCGTGGATACCCGCCACAACCCCGAGTTCACTATGCTGGAGGCCTACAAGGCTTATTCCGATTACCACGGCATGGCAGAGCTCGTAGAGCGCGTGTTCGAGCGCTGCATCAAGCTGATAGGCTCCGAGACCATCGAGTACAACGGCGAGAAGATAAACCTCAAGCCGCCTTTCAAGCGCCTCTCCCTGCCCGACGAGTGGAAGGCGAAGACCGGCGAGGATATCCACGAGATCCTCCGGGGCAAGGGCTTCAACCGGGAGAACCTCAAGAAGCTGGCCACGAAACTGCACATCGAGTACGGCGCGGACACCACCTCCGCCAAGATCTTCGACCGCATTATGGACGAGAAGATCCTGTCCGATCTGCACCAGCCCACCTTCGTTTTCGACCATCCCACGGCCATAACCCCGCTGGCCAAGTGCAAGGCAGGCGACGAGTCGCTGGTGGAGCGTTTCGAGTTCTTCGCCGGCACCGAGGAGATCGCCAACGCCTACTCCGAACTGAACGACCCGGAGGACCAGAAGAGCCGCCTGCTGGAGCAACTGCGCCAGCAGCAGGAGGAGAACAACGGCGAGGCCGACATCCTCGACAAGGATTTCATAGAAGCCATGGAGTACGGCATGCCCCCGATGGGGGGGATAGGCATAGGCATAGACCGCCTTACCATGCTCATGTCCGGAAAGCCTTCGATACGCGAAGTCATACTGTTCCCGCTGCTCCGCCCCGCTGAGAGCGAAGCGGCGAAGTAGGTTCAGCGGGGGCCGGAACGCAAAAACGGCGTCGTGCACACCGTGCGCGCGCCTCCCGCTCTCGCCCTCCGCGCTTACGCAAGCGTCGGGCTCCGAGAGGGTTTTGCTAACCCGGCCCCCGCTTCGCTTTAACCTCGGAAATAACATGTCCACTGAATTCTTTATCGCGCGGCGCTACCTGCTGGCAAAGAGGAAAGGCCTGTTCGCCATGGTGACCACCGTTATAGGCGTGGCCGGGGTGGCGCTGGGGGTGGCGGCGCTCATCGTTACGCTTGCGATAATGGACGGCTTCCAGTCCGACATTAAAAAGAAGATCGTGGACGCCCAGGCCCATATTACCATCTACGGCCGCATGCAGCCGCGCGACCTGGACGCGTTAAAGGCGGCGCTCGCGCGCGACGGCCGCGTAGCCGCGGAGTCCCCTTTCGTGCTGGGCCAGGCCATACTCACTTTTGACAACCGCTCTTCGGGCGTAGTCGTTAAAGGGTTCGATCCCTCCGCGGAATTCAACATCAACAACCTTAAAAACTCGCTTACGCGCGGCTCCTGGTGGGAGGAGACCCCGGCTAAAGGCGCTGTCCCGTCGCTGGTGCTGGGCGAGGAACTGGCTAAGAACCTCGGGCTCTGGCTGGGCGACGAAGCCGTGCTGGTTTCCCCGCAGGGCGCTTCCACCAGCATGAGCATCCTGCCGAAGATGCGGAAGTTCAAGGTGATCGGCCTTGTGCGCACAGGCTATTACGAGTTCGACAACACCATGGCCTACTGCTCCAGGGGAGCGGCGGCCGACTTTTTCGGTTTCGGCGCCGGCGCTAACGGGGTCGGGGTCAAGCTGAAAGACATCAACGCGGCTCCCTCGGCGGCCGCGGACCTGCGCAAAGCGCTGGGCTTCTCTTATACCGTTAAAACCTACATCGACATGAACCAGACGCTTTTCGCCGCGCTGAAACTGGAGAAGTTCGTGATGTCGATGGTGCTTGTGCTTATAATACTGGTGGCTACTTTCAACATCGCCTCCAACCTGCTTATGATGAGCGTGGAGAAACTCCGGGACATAGGCATCCTGCGCGCGATGGGAGCGGGGCCGGGGTTCATCAGGCGCGTTTTTTTCTGGGAGGGGAACCTGATAGCGGTCACCGGCATTACTCTCGGCGTGCTGCTGGGAGTGGGGATCTCCATCTTTATCTCCATTTATCCCGTAGTCGAACTGCCGGCGGATATTTATTACGTTACCAAGGTTCCGGTGGAGCTTAAGCTCTGGAACATAATGGCTACCGTAGCGGTGAGCTATTTGCTGTGCATGCTGAGCGCCGTTTATCCCGCCCTGAGGGCTTCTAAAGTAAGCCCGGTGGACGCGATACGCTACGGGTAGGGGTTCGGGACGGCCGGGGCCCCCCTTTCCGCAAAGGGTGCGAGGGGCAAGACCCCGGCCGTCCCTCCGGGGAATAGAAAAGGGAATGAAGATCGATGGATAAAATGGGCGAGAGCACGGGGCGGAGCAAGGCTTATACGCAGGGGCACGAGCAGATCCTCGTGCTGGAAGAGCTGGATTTCTCCATCTCCCGGGGGGAATTCGTCTCTATCGTCGGGCCTTCCGGTTCCGGCAAGTCCACCTTCCTCAACATCATCGGCCTGCTTGACGATACCTACAGCGGCGAAATAAAACTTTTCGGCAAACGGCTGGAGGACCTGGACGAGGCGGAGAAGGCGGTGCTGCGCCTTAAAAATATCGGTTTCGTGTTCCAGTTCGATTCCCTGCTGCCGGAATTCACCGTGCTCGAGAACATAGAGATGCCCGCCCCCCTGCTTGGCGGCGGGAGCCCGGTCAGCGG
>JAJZVJ010000195.1 GCA_021845705.1 bacterium | reverse complement strand
CGAGGTCTGCCTCCATGTCGAGGTCCAGTTCAAGCATGTCCAACGGGTAGCCGGTCTTCCCGGCTATCATCGTAAGGATCTCGGCCTGCACCGCGTCCTGGCTTACCGAAGAAGCCGCGGGTCGGGTGTCGGGGGCCGGGGCAGATACGGCCTTAGGGGCAGGTGCAGGCGCGGTCTCGGCCTGATCCACGGCTTTCGCCCCCTGGCTTGCGGCAGTTCCGCCTTTTTCTTCCAGGACGAACTTGATGCAGTGGCGGATGGTCGGGTAGTCCTTGAGGGAGATATTATCCCTGCGGGGAATGGAGTAATGCTCGCGTATGGCGGCGAACAGCTCCGCCTGCTTGACGGTGTCTATGCCGAGGTCTGCCTCCATGTCGAGGTCCAGTTCAAGCATGTCCAACGGGTAGCCGGTCTTCCCGGCTATCATCGTAAGGATCTCGGCCTGCACCGCGTCCTGGCTTACGGAAGAAGCCGCGGGTCGGGTGTCGGGGGCCGGGGCAGGGGCGGGTTTAGGGGCCGGAACGGGCGCAGTTGCGGTTGCAGCCTGATTCTCGATTTTCGATTCTTGATTCCCAACCGTTCCCCCCTTCTCTTCGAGGACGTACTTGATGCAATGGCGTATTGTGGGGTAATCTTTGAGCGAGATATTATCCCTGCGCGGTATAGCGTAATGCTCGCGTATGGCGGCGAACAGTTCGGCCTGCTTGACGGTGTCTATGCCGAGGTCGGCCTCCATGTCGAGGTCCAGTTCCAGCATGTCCTTGGGATAGCCGGTCTTGGCCGTGATCATATTGAGGATCTCGGCCTGCACCGCGTCCTGGCTGACTCCGGAAGAAGGCTGGGCCGCCGGGCTGGCGGCTTGGCGGGCTGCCGGGGCAGGGGCCGCGGCGCGGGCCGGGGCGGCGGCGGTTGCCGGCGCCGGCTTCGGCGCGGGGGCGGCGGAAACGCCTACGGGTTCCCTGGCCGGGGGCGGTGTCCTTGTACCGGCGGTCTTTTTATCCTTGATCCTCAGGGTATTCAGGACCACTTCCAGTTCGGCCGCGGGGTCGCCGGAAATTTCTTTCAGCCAGGCGTCATAACGGGCCTGGTCATAGCGTTTTTCCCCTTCCTTCCAGACGCGCTCGGTGAGGGACATGGCCATATGCGAGCCGAAGCCCGCTGCGAAGCGCATCGCGTATTTAAGGTCGTATTTGCCGCCTTTCGACAGGTTTATGCCGGCCAGTTCGGGGTCGGCTTCCTTGTAGTTGGCGATGGGCGGGATTATACCGGTGTTCAGCGCCCGCACCGCGATAACGTCCTCGAGGCCCGCGCCCATGGAGTGGCCGGTGAACCCTTTGACGTTGCTAACTATCACCTTGTCTGTGCTGGCGCCGAAGGCCCGCTTGAGCGCCTTCACTTCCGCCGAGGCGCTGCCGCCGCGGGCCGGGGTGTAGGTCTCGTGGGACATGAACATGGTATACGGCGCGATGTCTTCTTTCTTCAGGCCGTAGATGCGCTCGACTTTCTGTACGAATTTCTCCATGACGGAGGCGACGTGCTCGGTATCCAGCCTGGTGGCGTGGAAGGCGGAGTTCGCGCACTCGCTGAGCAGCATGCGGGCGAGCGGCTTTATGCCGCGTTCCAGCGCGAGCGTCTCGTCCTCTATCACCATGCCTACGGCGGCCGAGCCCACTATCAGGCCGTGGCGGCGGCGGTCGAAGGGGAGGGCGGCTTCGGAAACGTTGGCCGAGGTGGTGGCGGTGCCGGAGGCGAGGAAGCCCGGCAGGGTCCACTCCTGCACGATCTCGCTGGTGATGTCGTCGGCGCCTATGATCACTACGCGCTTGCATTTTCCGGCGCGTATCCAAGTCTCAGCCGTGTGGACGGCCTGGGTGGTGGAGGCGCAGGCGGCGCTCAGGTGGATGGTAGGGCCCTTGGCCCCCACCCACTGGGCGAACTGGCTGTCCGCTATCGGGATCACCTTCAGCAGGAAGTTCTGGCTGAAAGTGTACGGGTCCTTGCCGGCGCCGGGCTGGTAGTCCGCGAAGTTGCTTTGCAGCCACGCGCGCAGCGCGGTCTTATCCGCCTCGGTGGGCAGTTTGTCCACTATCTGGTGGTAAACTTCCCAGAGCTGCTCGGCGGTGCGGCCGGCATACTTGTAGTTGAAATAGTGGGTTATCTCCTTGATCATCGATTCGGTCACCGGGAAGGCCGAGGCGAAGATCACCCCGGTTTCCGAGGCGAGCGGCTCGGGCAGGGCCCATTTCTCGGGGAGGTAGCTGCCGGTGGAGGTTTTTTTATACTGGTGGACCAGCGGCAGACCGGCGTCTTTGAGCGCCAGCACGCCGGCGCCTATCGCCATTTTGAATGTCGTGTCGAGGGCTTTGGCCACGGTGTGCGGCAGGCCGAACTCGGCCTCTATGTCCAGCTGGCCGGAGCGGGCGGAGAGCTTTATGGACTGGTCCACCGAGTCTATCTTCTCTATGGTGTGGTTGCCGGTGGGCGACTTCATCACGCGGATGATGTTCTTCTCCATTATCTTCGCGCGCCAGTCCATCGGGATCGGCTCTATCATGTTCTTGCCGGCGAGGATCTCGTCGAGGTTATGCTCGCGGAACAGCTTGTCCCAGGTGCCCGGCGTGCCGCCGGCTATGCCGGAGATCGCCAGCTGGTTGAAATTAAAGCCGTATTTCTCGGCGAAAGACGCTTTGTCGTAGGGAAGTGATGAGGGAACCGAAACGGGACCTGTTTTGCTGTTCATGTTTGCTCCTCCGCCTTTATGCTGTAGTGCCCAATTCTGATAGTAGGGATTGAAGAACTTCCCGCCGTTCTGCGGTACTTTGCCGTCCCAGTTGACCGGGATGCCCAGCGCCGTCATGTTGGCCAGCAGGTCGTTGAATTCCGTGATGCCGCCGCGCTTGGGGTGGTTGGAAGCGAGGATGGTCACGTCGGGCTTGTCCTTCAGCGTGGAGGTGGCGAAAGCGCTGAGAACGCGCTTCGGGCCGCACTCTATGAAAGTGCGCACGCCTTCCGCGTACATCCGCTCCAGCTGTTTGATGAATTCCACGGGGCTCGTCATCTGCTTGATAAGCGTGTCGTAGATGCCCTGCTTGTCGGTCGGGAAGAAGTCCGCCGTGACATTTGACAGTATCTTCATGTCGGCGGCTTTTATCGGTATCTTCTGCAGGAAGTTGCGGTAAGGGCCCATGGCCGGGGCCACGATCTCGGAGTGGAAAGCGTGGGAGACCGGGATCACGCCCGCCTCGACGCCCAGGTCCTTGAACCTCTGCACGGCCTCGTCCACGGCGGCGGCTTCGCCGGCTATCACGGTCTGCAACGGGCAGTTCTTGTTGGCGCAGATCACGTAGCCTTTTATTTTTTTGAGTTCCACTTCCACTTTATCGCAGCCCCAGGCTATGGAGGCCATTTTGCCGGGGTCGTCCACTTTCACGGCGGACATTTCTTTGGCGCGGCTGGTTACGGCGCGCAGGCCGTCTTCGAAGGTGAAGATGCCGGCGGCGGTGGCGGCGGCGTATTCGCCCAGGCTGTGGCCTATGGCCATGTCGGGCTTAATGCCGAATTCCTTGAACAGGCGGTACATCGCGATGTCGGCCGTCAGCATGGCGGGCTGGGTAAGCTGGGTCTGCTTTATGGCGTCCTCGCGCTTGGCCAGGTCTTCCTTGCTTTCGCCGGGCTTGGACCAAAGCGCCTCGGTCAGGCGGACGCCTATCATTTTTTCCAGTATCGCGTCGGCCTCTTCGAAGGTGGCCTGCACGGTCTGGTACTTGGCCGCCAGGTCCCTCATCATGTCCACGTATTGCGAGCCCTGGCCGGGGAACAGGAGGCCGACCTTGGCGTTGTTGGTCCCCGTCTTGAAAGTGTAGATGCCCTTCAGTTTAAAGTTGAGGGGCGGCTCGGTCCAGGTCTCGGGCTTGGCGTTCTTCGCCATGAACTCTATCTTCTCCGCCAGGTCTTTAGGCGATTTTGCCACGATGGACACGCCCCAGGCGGCTTTGGCGCGGGTCTGCGTGGGCTGCGCGAAGAGCGACATCGGGTAGGTCTCGGGCCACATGGAAACGGTTCCCGCGGCGGCCGTCCTGGCCTGGCTTATGGCTTCGGCCGGCGTGGCTCCGGTAAAGGTTACCGCCTCGCCCTGCAGCCCCTGGAACGGAGTTTTGAGGTTCTCGGCGACTGCCGCATACGCGCGCGGAGCTTCGGCTTCCGCCGAGGCCTTCGCGCTGCGCTGGTGGCCCGGGCCGGTGTACTCTTCCATGGTCACGTGGAAGTTGGTGCCGCCGAACCCGAAAGAGGAAACGTTAGCGCGGCGCACGCCGTCCTTCTTCCACTCTTCCGCCCTGGTTATGACCCGGACCAGGTCCAGGTTTATTCCCGGGTTGGGTTTTACGTAATTTATGGAAGTGGGAAGGGTCTTGTTGTAGATGGCCAGGGCGGCCTTGGCTATACTTACGGCGCCGGCGGCGGCTTTAGAATGGCCGATCTGCGACTTTATAGAGGTAAGCCCCAGCTTTTTGCCGCCGCGCATATAAGGGCCGAACACTTCCTGCAGCACCTGTACTTCCGCCGCGTCGCCCACTTTCGTGGCCGTGCCGTGGGCTTCCACGAAATCCACTTCGGCCGGGGAATAGTCCACCTGGGCGAACGCGTTCTCTATGGCTATCTTCTGTCCCTTGGGGTTGGGGGCCGTTATGCCTTTACCCTTGCCGTCGGAAGACGCGCCTACGGAGTTTATCAGCGCGTAGATCTTGTCGCCGTCGCGCACGGCGTCGGACAGGCGCTTAAGTATGTAGATGGAGACCGCTTCGGCCATGACGAAGCCGTTGGCCCGTTCGTCGAAAGAATACGACCCTTCCGCCGAAAGCGCGCCTATCTTGCAGAATTTCACGAAAGCCGGAGGGGACATCATCTCGTCGGCTCCCCCCGCCACCGCCATGTCGAACTTGCCCGCCCTCAGGCCCAGTACCGCGTAGTCGAGCGCCGCCATGGAAGAGGCGCAGGCCGCGTCCATGGTCATGTTCGGCCCGTTAAGATTGAAAACGTTCGCTATGCGGCCGGCCGTGACGTTGGACAGCTCGCCGGGCATTGTGTCCTCGGTTATGTTCAGTATCCCCTTATCTATCCCGGCCTCGTACTCGCGGATCATCGCCTCGCGCTTCTCGGCGGGAAGGGACGCGAAGGAAGGGGTATGCTTAAGGATATCCTCGTTGTAGAACTTGTAGACGCGCAGGTCGGTCATTTCCTTGCGCATCGCGCCCATGGCGTTGCCGATGACCGCCGCGGTCATCCTGGGGTCGAAAGGTTTCTTGTCGTAGCCGGAGTCTTCCAGCGCCATGCGCACGGCCTCAAGGGTCATCTGCTGGAGGCGGGATATCTGTATGGCGGTCTGCGGCGGTATCTTGTACCTGATAGAATCGAATTTAAAGCCTTCTATGAAGCCGCCTATCTTGGAATAGGTCTTGTCGGGGGCTTTATGGTCTTCGGAATAGTACAGGTTCCAGTCCCAGCGGTCGGCGGGGACTTCGCCTATGCAGTTGCGGCCGTCCAGCACGTTCTGCCAGAATTCTTCCTTATTGAGGGCTTTAGGGGCTATTATACCTAGACCTACTATAGCTATTTTTTCATTGTTCATAATTCTGTATGCCTATTTTCGTTATGTCG
>JAJZVJ010000194.1 GCA_021845705.1 bacterium | reverse complement strand
CCGATCTCCGACTCGAAGGTGCTGAAAGCCGGACCGGACGGCGTTTCTATAGCCTACGGCAGCCTTTACCTGCTGCGCCTGGCCCGCCTGCTGGAGGAGGGCGTCAGCCCGGACCTGGAAATAGGCGCGCGGCTGGCGGCAAAAGGGGGCTTTGCGAATTCGGCGCCCAACCTCGGCGCTTTGAACCTGAACCGGGGGGGCCGCTTCTATGGAACGGTCGGGGTCTTGCGCGGCTTTGTCCCGAACCAGGGCGACGCGTGGACCCTGATGATAGAAGAGGCGGCCAAATACTATAACGCGGTAAAATCCAGCCCCGCTGCCGTTAAACCTCCCGCCGTGCCGGAGCTTTCTGCGGTCAATCTTAAGGAAATCCCGCAGCAGGTTATGAATCTTACCGGAGCGGTCTCTTTTGAAATGGCGGCTCTGCTGGGCCGCCGCACGGGCGAAATGCACCTGGCGCTCGCCTCCGGGTCCGCCACGCCGGAATTCGCTCCGGAGCCTTTCTCGCGCCTGTACCAGCGCTCTATTTACCAGGCCATGTCCGGGCATTCTAAAAAGGCTTTCATTAACCTGGCCAAATCCCTGAAGTCCCTGCCGGAGGAAAGCCGGGAGGAGGTGAAGTACGTGCTTGAGAACCAGCAGCAGCTGCTCAAGCGCTTACGCCTGCTGACGGAGAAAAAGATCTCCGCGAAGAAAATACGCATCCACGGGAACTATTCTCTCCGGCAGGCTTTATTTACCGGCAAGGATTTTATTATCAAGGATTTCTCCGGCGATCCGGGACATACCATAGGCGAACGCCGCTTGAAACGCTCGCCGCTGCTGGATGTGGCCGGAATGCTGCTGTCTTTCTACTACGCGGCCTACGCGCCTTTTCTGCTGCCGGGGGAAATCCCCGGCAAGGAAATAGCGGGCCTCGCCCCCTGGATAGAACTCTGGTACGCCTATACCGCCGGGGCTTTCCTTAACGGCTACCTTTCAGCGGCCGGGGGTTCCCAGCTGCTCCCCGCGTCCCGGGAAGAGACGGACGCGCTGCTGCAGATATTCCTGATAGAAAAAACCATATTGACCCTGGATTCCGAAACTTCCGCAAGACCTGACTGGGCGTTCGTCCCCGCCAGGCTCCTGCGCCGGCTGGCCGGCACGGGGCCGCGCGAGTAGGGGCTTGAGTTTGCTATTAGCGAGAGTATTCCTTGAATCTAAATCGTGGGAGTTCTTATGAAATCACTGCTGAAACTCGCCGTGCTGTTGCCGCTCCTGGTCTCCGCCTGCTCTAAAAAACCGGCGGAGCTGGTGTTCGCGGTAGGCGGCGCGCCCAACGAGCTGGATTTCTGGGAGACCGTCGCGGCCGATTTCCGGAAAGAAACCGGCATAAGCGTCAGGATCCTGCGCCAGCCCACCGATTCCGACCAGAGGCGGCAGGGCATACTTATCCCGCTCAAGGCGGAGAAAAACGATCCCGACGTTTTCCTTATGGACATCGCCTGGATCCCGCAGTTCGCGGCCTCCGGATGGCTGCGGGACCTCGACGCCGCCGCCGGCGCGCCCGTGGATACCGCCCCTTTCTGGAAGAACATCGTGGACCGCTCCGACAGGTACGGGGGGAAGCTCGTGGCCCTGCCCGTCTATGTGGACGCCGGTCTCCTGTACTACAGGAAGGACCTGCTGAAAAAATACGGCTACGCCAAACCGCCCGCCACCTGGAAAGACCTCCTTGAGATCTCCGCCCGGGTGCAGGCCGCCGTCCGCAAGGAGAATCCGGAATTCTACGCTTTCGCCTGGCAGGGCGCGCAGTACGAGGGCCTGGTCTGCGATTTCCTGGAATTCGCCGGGGCGAAAGGCGGTTTAAGGACGGAGAACGGCAGGCTGCTGGCGGCTACTCCTGAAAACATAAAAGCGCTCGCCTTCATGCGCGACCTGGTAAGCAAATACAAGATCTCGCCGCCCAATACCTATACCGAGATGAAAGAGGAGGAAGTGCGGCTGTTCTTCCAGAAGGGCAACGCGCTGTTCGAGCGCAACTGGCCTTACGCCTGGGGCCTGCACCAGGCCGAAGGCTCGCCGGTAAAGGACAAGACCGGGATCTGCCCGCTCCCCGGCTTTGCCGGTCCGGACAGCGTCTCTACGCTGGGCGGCTGGCATATAGGCCTGTCTAAATACTCGGACAAGCCCGAAGACGCGGCCCGGTTCATAAAATACGTGCTGTCTAAGAAAGTGCAGAAAGAGCTTTCCCTGAAGCTCGGCTGGAACCCGGCCAGGCGGGACGTCTACGGCGACCCCGAAGTGCTTAAGGTCCATCCGCATTTCACCCAGTTGCGGAACATATTCGACAACGCGGTCCCGCGCCCCGGCCTGCCTTACTATACGCAGGTGTCGGAAGCGCTGCAGCGCCGCCTGAACGCCGGGGTCTCCGGCAATGAAGAGCCCGCCGCGGCCCTTGAGGCCGCGCAGAAAGAGATAGACGCCGTGGCTGCAAGATACGGGGGCGGCAAGTGAAGAAACGGTTCTTCAGCAGCCTTGAGCCTTACCTGTTCGTGGCCCCGCTGGCGCTGTTCGTCGTGTTCTTCGTCTTTATCCCGATACTGGGCACCGTCTGGAGCAGCTTCTACAGCGACGTGACTTTTCTGGAAAGGCGGTTCTCTTTTCTTCAGAACTACGGCGCCCTGTTCTCGGATCCCGGCTTCTGGAAGTCGCTGCGGTTCACCCTGCTCTTCATTTCCGTGGCCGTGCCGCTGGAACTCATAATCGGCACGGCCTTCGCGGTGGTGCTGGACCTGGAAATACCGCTGCGCGGGCTGCTGCGCGCCTGCGTCCTTATCCCCTGGGCCATTCCCTCCGCTATTTCAGCGCGCATCTGGGAGCTTATCTATAATTACTCCTTTGGGCTGGCTAATTTCCTGCTGGCGAAAACGGGGCTCGCCCGGGGGCCGGTTAACTGGCTGGGCACGGACTTCGGCGCGTTCGCGGCGGTAACGGCGGCGGACGTCTGGAAGACGGCGCCTTTCGTGGCGATAATAGTGCTGGCCGGGCTGCAGGCCGTGCCGCGGGACCTGAAACTGCAGGCTAAAATAGACCGGGCTAATTTCGCGCAAGTCTTTTTCAAGGTAACGCTGCCGCTGCTCAAGCCGGTGCTCGTCGTGGCGCTTTTGTTCCGGACCATAGATTCCCTGCGCATCTTCGACGTGCTTTACGTGCTTACGCACGGCGGGCCGGGCGGGGCCACGGCCTCGGTCTCGCTTTACGCCTATAAATATTTCCTCGGCGGGGATTTCGGCTACGGCAGCGCCGCCTCGGTGGCGCTGTTTTTAGTGTCTTTCGCCCTGTCGTGCCTCTGCGTGAAATACAGCGGCTTTACGGAGGCGGCGTCATGAAAGAGGAGACTCTCGTCTCCGCCCTCACCTTCGCGGCCGCCTGCTTCATGGCGGTGTTCTCTCTGGCGCCGTTCCTCTACATGTTCGCCACCAGTTTCAGCGCTTCCCCGGATTATCTTACGGGCGGTTTTAATTTCACCCTTGCCAATTACAGCGACGTTCTCGGCGTAAGATCCCTGCATTTCCTGGATTATCTCAGGAACAGCCTCGTCGTATCTTTTGTTTCGTCCGCGGCTACGGTGCTGCTGGCTTCGCTCGCGGCCTACGCCATAACGCGCCTGGAGATGAAAGGCAAGGCGGCCATCCTGCTCTTCGTGCTGGCGGTGTCCATGTTCCCGCAGGTGAGCCTTATCGGCTACCTGTTCCGCGTCATGACGGAGCTGGACCTGATCAACACCCGCACCGCCCTGGTGCTGCCCTACATCGCCTGGATCCTGCCGCTGGCGCTCTGGATCCTGGTGAGCTATTTCGCCCAGATCCCGAAGGAGCTCGACCGCGCGGCCGTGATAGACGGCTGCACGAAATGGCAGGTGCTTTTTAAAGTGCTGCTGCCGGTCGCGCTGCCGGGCATCTTCTCGACGGCGCTGCTTTCCTTTATTTTCGCTTTCAACGAGTTCCTCTTCGCCCTGATGCTCACGACCGACTACCAGAGCCGCACCATCCCGGTGGGGATAGCCCTGTTCCAGGGACTGCACGGCGAGACGCCCTGGGGCCAGATAATGGCGGCTTCCACGCTTACCACGCTGCCGATACTGCTGTTCACGCTGCTGTTCCAGCGGCACATAGTGCAGGGCCTCACCAGGGGGGCCGTAAAAGGCTGATAACCATGAAGATACACCTAAACGGCGTGCAAAAGACCTACAGCACCCTCCGCAGGGAAACGGAGGTGCTTAAAAATATAAATATCACGGTGGAGGACCGCGAGTTCTTTGTCCTGCTCGGGCCTTCCGGCTGCGGCAAGTCCACCCTGCTCAACATCATAGCCGGCCTTGAGCCCGTCACCGGGGGGGAAGTGCGTTTCGGCGGCAGGCTTGTGGCGTCGGTGAATAAGAAGGATTTTGTGCAGCCCAAAGAGCGGAACGTGGCCATGGTGTTCCAGAACTACGCCCTTTACCCGCACCTGACGGTTTTTGAAAATATCGCTTTCCCGCTGAGGATAGCGCGCGCAGGGGAGGAGGAGATAAAAAGCGGGGTGGAAAAAAGCGCGGAGATCCTGAAGATCTCCGGCCATCTCCAGTCCAAGCCGGCCGAACTTTCGGGCGGCGAGAGGCAGCGCGTGGCCATAGCCCGGGCTATCGTAAGGCGGCCGGACGTCCTGCTCTTCGACGAGCCGCTGTCGAACCTGGACGCGCAGCTGCGCACCGCCACCAGGGTGGAGCTGAAAAAACTCCAGCGCGAACTCGGGATAACCGCGGTCTATGTCACCCACGACCAGGTGGAAGCCATGACCCTCGGCGACAGGGTGGCCGTGCTGAAAGACGGGCTCGTGCAGCAGCTGGACACGGCCATCGGCCTGTACGAGCGCCCGGCCAACAGGTTCGTGGCGCAGTTCATAGGGTTTCCGCAGATAAATCTTTTTGAAACCGAGGTTAAAAACGGGACTTTCAGCCTTTGCGGCGCGGATTTCCCGGCGCCGGCGCAGGCCCCTTCCGGCCCGGTCTGGGCCGGGATCCGCCCGTCGGATATAGAACTGAAGGACGCGGGGCCGCTTAACGGGCGGGTGGACACCATAGAACTGCTCGGCCGCGACGCGGTGCTGTATGTTTCCTGCGGGCGGCTTGAGTTCGCCATCCTCAGCGAAAGAAAAGACTTCCGGGAAGGCGACGCCGTAAGATTTTCCCTGAACCCCGGAAAAACGCATTGTTTCCCGCGCCGGCCGTAGACAGGCCGGGCACCGGGAAGCTGCGGGCATAAAAGGCCGACTACGCCAAAGATCCTGTCCGCATCCTCGCCTGGCTTTGCCCTGGCCGCGTTGCCGGGCCGGCGGGGGGAAAGGGTCAGGCCCGGATGGCGAATTTCTCCATAAGGCTCTGGATGATGCGCCGCAAGGCCGGGTTGGGTTTAGGGTGCCTGCCGCAGATGAACCAGACATTCTGCTTTATGCCCACGTCCTTCCTGTGCAGCCGCATCAGGCGCCCGAGTTTTATGTCGTCCCGGATGGTCAATGCGTCCATGGCCGCCACGCCGTGGCCCCGCAGGGCCAGGAACCGTATAAGTTCGCTGTCCTCCGTCTCCGTCCCCACGGACACGGAAGTCTTATGCCGGCACAGGAACAGGTCCACATCCTT
>JAJZVJ010000193.1 GCA_021845705.1 bacterium | reverse complement strand
CGAACGTGAGGCGGCCCTTGGAAGCCCGGTTTTCTCGGTTGAAACGCGCAAATCCCCCGAAGGTTTCTGGACGGCGGTGGCCGCATGATATTCTGGAAGAAACCCGAACCCCCGAAAAAGACCGCTTCCATGTTCATACTGGGAGTCTGCGCTTTCGGCCGCGAGCCCTCCGCCGCCATGCTTAAGGACAATGAACTTATATTCGAAGCCTCGGAAGCGTCGCTGACCGGCAAAGAAGAACAGGGCTCTTTCCCGGTTAACGCCGTCACGGAAGCCCTTGCAAAGGCTTCGGAAGAGGAAGGCTCGGTGATCGGCATAAAGGACCTCAAGGCCGTAGCTTTCTATGAAAAGCCGCTGCTGAAATACGGCCGTTTCCTTGAGACCTGGCTGGCCAACGCGCCCGGCGGCATAAAATATTTCATGGCCTCCGCCGGCCAGGCGCTGCTGGCGAAGCGGGCCAGCGGCGGGCTGCTAAAAAAAGAGCTTGCAGCGGTTTCCTGGGGCGAGGAAGCGCAGCTGACGCTTTACCCCGAATTCCTTTTGTCCTCCGCGGCTTCGGCCTTCTACCTCTCGCCTTTCGAGGACGCGGCGGTGCTGGTCCTGGACGGGCCGGGGGAATGGGGCTCGGCCGCCATAGCGCTGGGGTCGGGGGAAAAGATAAAGATCCTAAAAGAGATACGTTTTCCGGATTCCCCGGACCTGCTCTGCTCGGCCCTGGCCGGTTTCGCCGGCCTGGACCAGGCCGCGGAATTGTTCAATTCAGGGGCCGTCCCGGTCCCGCCTCCGGCAAAGGACTACGCCGGCCTGATAAAGAGCGAACTCGCGGAACTGCGGGAGGACGGCTCCCTTAAACTTAACACTAAATATTTCGTTCCGGCCGCGGGCATGGCCCCGGACTACGCGGCCTGGACCGCGCTTTTCGGCCTGCCCCCGGGCGCGCCGGGCCGCAGGACGCAACAGCACGGCGCCTTCGCCGCGGCCGCCCGCCAGGTGATGGAAGAGGCTTTTTTCAACCTGGCCGCCCAGGCAAAAAGGCTTACGGGGTCTAAAAACCTCTGCCTGGCCGGGGAGAGCCCGCTTAACCTGGCGGCCCGGGGGAAACTAAAGGCTTCCGGCATCTTCAGCGGGAATTGGGCCCGTCCGCCCGCTCCCGCGGCCGGCAGGGCCGCCGGGGCCGCCCTCTCGGCCAGGTATATCTACTTCGGGGCCAGGAGAGTCGCGCCAAAGACCGCTCCGGGAGCGGCCGAACCGCCGCCGGCGGCGCCAGGCCAGGGGTCCGCTCCCCGGAAACAGGGCCTGCCGGACTTTTTAAGGCTGTACTTCAAGTTTTACTTTACCATAGCCGCTCCGGCCATGCTGCGCAGACTGAAGGGGGAAACAGGGCCCCTTAATTTCGGCGAACCGGCTTCAGGGACGTCGTTTTACGCCACCCGCAACCACATCTACACGCGGGAAGACCTGCAATCCCCCGATTGAGCTCTATACTCTGAAAAAAAGACCTCTAAAAAGGTAGAATAAAAGAAAGCGAGGAAACACTAATGTCCGATTTAATTGAAGATCCCATCTCAGGTTCCGCTTCCCAGGGGGCGGGAAAAAAGACGCACCCCAAGAAAGTGCGCATAGAGCCCGAATCGCTCAGGAAATTCCGCGAGATCCACTCCAAAGCGGCGGCGGGCGGGCCGCCTGAAAAGATAGAGGCGCAGAGAAAGAAGGGGAAGCTGACCGCCAGGGAGAGGATAGCCTACCTTACGGACGAAGGCTCCTTCCAGGAACTCGGCCTGCTGATGGAAAGCCGCTGCACGGATTTCGGCATTAAGGACAAGCATATAAAAGGGGACGGCATAATAACCGGCTTCGGCACGGTCAACGGCCGGCTGGCGGCCATCTTCTCCGAGGATTTTACGCAGCTTGGCGGGTCGCTCGGCCGCACCCACGCCGACAAGATAGCCAAGCTGATGGACATGGCCGCCGACGCCCGCGTGCCGGTGATAGGCATCCTGGACTCGGGCGGCGCCCGCATACAGGAAGGGGTCGACTCGCTGGACGGCTACGGCGAGATCTTCCTGCGCAACACCAAATATTCGGGCATAGTGCCGCAGATCTCCATAATCCTGGGTCCGTGCGCGGGCGGCGCGGTCTATTCCCCGGCCCTCACCGATTTCGTTTTTATGGTCAAGGGGATAAGCCATATGTTCGTCACCGGCCCGGAAGTGGTAAAGGCCGCTACGGGGGAAGAAGTGGATTTCGAGACCCTGGGCGGCTCGATGACGCACGCTTCCAAGTCCGGGGTATGCCACTTTGTGGCTAATTCCGAGCCGGACTGCTTCCGCCAGGTAAAGGAGCTCATGAGCTTCCTGCCGCAGAACCGGTTCGAAAGCGCGCCGCAAGCCGAGACCAAGGACGCCGTTAACCGCAAGATAGCGCTGCTGGAAAAGCTCTGCGAGATAGACGCGCGCAAAGCCTACCGCGTGAACCACATCATCTGGTGGCTCTCGGACGACCATAAGTTCCTGGAAGTCCACCACGACTTCGCCAAGAACATGGTGGTGGGCTTCATCCGCCTTGGCGGGCAGGTGGTAGGCGTGATAGCCAATAACCCCGCCCACATGGCCGGGGCCCTGGACATCAACGCTTCGGACAAAGCCGCGCGCTTCATCCGGTTCCTGAACAACTTCAACATCCCGATACTTACCCTCGTGGACGTGCCCGGCTACTGGCCCGGGGTCGCCCAGGAGCACGGCGGCATAATCCGCCACGGCGCTAAACTTCTCTACGCCTATTCCGAGGCCACCGTCCCCAAAATTACGCTGGTCCTGCGCAAAGCCTACGGCGGCGCCTATATAGCCATGAGCTCCAAGCTGATGGGCGGGGACATCAACTTCTCCCTGCCTTCGGCGGAGATAGCCGTAATGGGCCCGCGCGGCGCGGTAGAGATACTCTTCTCCCGCCAGATCAAGGAGGCCAAGGAGGAGGACAGGGAACCCCTGCGCGCCAAGCTCGCGAAAGAGTATTCAGACAAGTTCGCCTCCCCTTACCAGACGGCCTCCACCGGCTCGATAGACGAAGTGATAGAACCGGCGCAAGCCCGCGCACGCCTGATAGGGGCCTTCCGCATGCTGGCCGGCAAGCGCCGCCCCGGGGACCACGCCCACACCGGCAACATCCCGCTGTAAACGGCGGACCTTCATAAAGAAGCCGGCGCCACCGCCGGCTTTTTTATTCGCAAATACCGCCGCCAATACCCCGCCTCCGGATTTCATTGTTGCGGCGGGGGGAAATCTTTTATAATTAAGATATGAACGCCCGATCAATTTCCAGCTGGTTCGATTCCAGCCTGATACTGGGGAACACGCCGGAGGCCTATGGTTACGCTTTGGCTGCCTTCGCCGTATCCCTGGCTTTGCTCCGCCTGATAAAGACCATGGGCATTGCCCGCCTCAAACTGCTGGCCGAAAAGACCGCGACCGACCTGGACGACATGGCGGTAAGCCTCATAGACCATATCCACTGGTTCGAATACCAGCTGATCGCCTTCTATATAGCCACCCGCTACCTTCAGCGCGTCCCGGCGTTCGACAACGCCCTGAAGCTTGTGATCCTTTTCGTCTTCACTTACCGCGCCATAGCAATTGTCCAGACGCTGCTTTCATACTGGATAACCAAGCTGGCTTCGAAGCGGGAATTATCGGCCGAAGCCAAGGCCTCCGTGGTCAACAGCACCCAGGTCATAATGCGCGTCGTGGTCTGGGTCGCGGCCATCCTGTTCGTTCTCGAGAACATGGGCGTCAATATCTCGGCCGTATTGGCCGGCCTCGGGATCGGCGGCGTGGCCGTGGCGCTGGCCGCCCAGGCCATACTCGGGGACCTGTTCAACTTCTTCGTGATACTTCTCGACAAGCCCTTTCTCGTAGGGGACTTCATAGTGACCGACAGCATAGCCGGCACGGTGGAGCATCTGGGCCTTAAATCAATAAGGGTGCGCAGCCTCTCGGGGGAACTGCTGATAGTCTCCAACACGAAGCTGCTCGGCATGGAAGTAAAGAACTACAAACACATGACGCGCAGGCGCGTTGTGCTAAAGACCGGGGTAACCTACCAGACGCCCCTGGAGAAGCTTAAGCAGGTCCCGGCCATGATAAAGGAAGCGGCCTCAAGCCTTGAAAAAGTTACCTTTGACAGGTCCAACCTGTCCGGCATGGGGGATTTTTCCATAGATTTCGAGACCGTATACCTGGTGGAATCGCCGGACTACAACTACCACATGAAAGTCCAGGAACAATTCCTGCAGGCCGTCATCGCCAGGTTCGGAAAAGAAGGGATAGCGTTCGCCTATCCGACACAGACCCTTTTCGTACAGAAACAGAACGGAGGAAAAGCATAACGATGAAAAAGACTATTATTACTCTGGCCCTATTGGCGGCCTGCACCACGGGCCTGTACGCGGCCTCTAGAACGGTGGCGGTGGTCGACGGCGGCAAGGTCACTGCGGACGAGCTCACCAAAAAACTCTGGTGGCAGTACGCCGGCCAGGGGCTTACCGAACTTGTGGACGAGAAACTGCTCCTGGAAGAAGGCGCCAGGCTGGGGATAAAAGCGGACCCGAAAGAGGTAGAAGCCAGGTTCAACACCCTTGCCGCCGGCTATACGGATAAGGACCTCTTCGAAAAGAACCTGAAATCCGTGGGCTGGTCCGCGCAGGACCTGCGCGGCCTTATCAGCCGCCAGCTCGTTATCCGCAACACCGTCATAGCGGCTAAAAAGCTGGCCGTTACGGACGAGGACGCGAAAGCTTTTTTCGATAAGAACAAGGAGCGGCTGGGGACCCCGGAGTCCGTGAAGCTCAGCCAGATCTTCGTGAACACCAAGGCCGAGGCGGACGACGCCTACGACCTGCTCTCCACGGTAGGCGCCGACTTCTCCAAACTTTCAACGCTGAAGTCCGCCGACGCCAACCTCCGCAAGAACAACGGCAGCCTGGGCTATATCTCCAAGGGGATGCTGCTGCCGGAGATAGAGAAAGAGATCTTTGCCCTGCAGGTCGGCCAGTACACCAGGCCCCTGGCTACCGGCAACGGCTACAGCATTTTCAAGGCTGAAGAGCGGAAGCCCGGCAAAGAGGCGGTTTTCGAAACGATCAGGGAAGAGCTTAAGACGGCGATATTGAACCAGCTCATAGCCCAGAAGCTTCCGGAGCTCGCGCAGGAGCTGAGGCAGAAAGCCAGGATAGAAATAGTTAAGTAACCGCGCGGGCAGCGCCAAAAGAAAAGGCGGGCCGGATATTCCGGCCCGCCTTTCTTATTCCGGTGTTTTTTACGCGCCGGGTTACGCGGCCTCACCGGGAGCGTCCTTCTTGCCTTTTGACAGGGCCCCGTGGATTATAAAGTACAGCACCATGGCCACCATGATGAACTGCGTGGCGTAGAAGTAATCTTTCCCGGAGAAGGTATAAAGAGAGTCGAACCTGCCGTAAAGCAGGGAGAACCGCGCCATGACGGTATTCCCGAACGCCGCTCCGAAGTAGATCATCAGGAAATAGATCCCGAAATTGGAAACTTTCTTTATAACGCCGGTATGCTCGATGGAAAAGAAGAAATAGACGAGCACGCAGATAACGCCCACGGCCACCACCAGGGAATTAAAGATGCTCATGGCCGGCATCCCGGCGAGGTTGGCGAAAGGCTGTATGGTGCCGCC
>JAJZVJ010000192.1 GCA_021845705.1 bacterium | reverse complement strand
GCGGTCCTATAGTAATGAATACCGATTCCGAACTCCGCAAAGCCTTTGAGGAATACCGCAAGGGTACTTTTATAAAGACCAGGCACCAGTAGGGCCGCCTGACGGCTTTCCCGGAGAAAAAACAAACGCCCCGCAAGAACGGGGCGCCTGTTTTTCTTCGGGCCCGGAAGGAAAAGGGGTGACCCCTTTGCCGGACTATGGCCCGCCGCAGCCTGGCTGGAAATATTCCCGTAAAAATGGCGGCCGCGGAAGGGTTGCCGAACGGGTTCTCTAAGGGTATAATAAGGCAAGACGCCGGCAAAAGAGCGGGTCTCCGAGCCGGGCGCTTCAAGGTTATGGATAATAAAGACAATAACAGGCCTGTTTCCACGCATGACAAGGCGGCGCGGATAAACCGGGATAAAAAATTTTACGGGACCTTCGCGGAGATAGGCGCCGGGCAGGAAGTCGCCCGGTGGTTCTTTGTGGTGGGCGGGGCTTCCGGCGCTCTCGCCAAGACCATCTCCGCGTACGATATGGCGGTCTCCGACGCAATTTACGGCAAAGACATCCGCTATGTAAGCCAGAAGCGGCTTCAGAAAATGCTGGACTACGAGTTCGACCTGATGGTGGAGCGCCTGGGTCCCGCGCGCGGCGACAGGTCCTCTTTCTTCGCCTTCGCCAATACCGTCGCGGCCCGGAGCTATAAAGGCAACGACGAATGCCACGGCTGGATGGGCATCAAGTTCCAGGCCAGGCCCGGGGGCGAGCCGTCCTGGATAGTCATGCACGTCAACATGCTGGATAAGGAAAACCTGCAGCAGCAGCAGGCGCTGGGCATAATAGGGGTGAACCTGGCTTACGGCGCTTTTTACCTTAATTCCGAGCCGGAAAAGCTCATCGCCTCCCTGCTCGACGGTCTTTCCACCGAGCGGATAGAAGTGGACATGATCAAGTTCACCGGGCCCTGCTTTGCGGGCGTGGATAACCGCCTGATGAGCCTGCAGCTGGTGGCGCAGGGGCTTACCGGCGCCGCGCTGATAGGCGCGGGCGGGGAAGTGCTGCAGCCCTCCGAGGTGCTGTGGAAAAAAAAGATCCTTATAGAGCGCGGCAGCTTCAGGCCCGTCACCAAGGTGAACCTGGACATGCTCGACTGCTCCCGCCTGCAGTTCCAGGCGGAGGAAAGCGCCGGGGAAGGCGAAATAGTGGAGCTCATGGAGATCACCATGAGCAATCTGCTCAGCGCCGGGAAGATAGACCACTCCGACTTCCTCGCCCGGGCGGACCTGATAAATTCCGTGGGCAGGATGGTGCTGATCTCCGACTACGCCAGGTATTTCAAGCTGGCTTCCTACCTGAGGCGCTATACCCGGCGCAGTATCAGGATCGCCCTCGGGATACCGACGCTGAAAGAGGTCCTCAAGATAAAATATTACGACTCCCTGGAGGGCGGCATCCTTGAGGCTTTCGGCCGGCTTTTCAATAACGACATAAAACTCTACGTCTACCCGTTCATAGAGGGCGCGCCCGCCCGCATAGTCACCGCCGATAACGTGCGGATCCCGGAAGAGGCGCGGCACCTCTACGACCACCTGAGGAAGAACGGCTGTATCGTGCCGATAGAGAATTTCCGTAAAGAAAGCCTCGGGATCCTTTCGCGGAACGTCTTCGACAAGATCTGCACCGGTGACGCCTGCTGGGAGCAGCTGGTTCCCGCCGAAGTGGCCAAATGCATCAAGGCCCGCCGGTTTTTCGGCTATAAACCCTAGGCGGGGAGGGTTTTTACTATAATTTAGCTATGCATAACCGCATAAAGCGCCTTGAGGAACTGATGAACGGCGCTTCCGGACTTATTGAGAAGCTGAAAGAAGAGAACGCCGTGCTGAAGCAGCAGGTGGAACTGCTCGGCGCCGCCAGGACCAAGGCCTCTTCCAACACGGCCGCCGCGCGGGAGCTGGCCGATTTTAAGACCAAGGTCCGCCGCCGCCTGGAGCGCATCTGCGCGAAGATCGAGAAGGCCAACGACCTGCAGCCGGGCCTGTTCGAGGACGAAGATGAAAAATAACGATTACGAGGCGAAAGTCCGCGGCCGTATAATAAGGTTCCCGTCCGTGGACGGCCTCACCGAACTGGAGCTGGGCGGGATAGTGGCGGAGGTGGAGGAAAAGATAAAAAAGATTGAAGGGAAGATGAATATCGTCGATACCTCCAAGCTGGCCATACTGGCCGCTTACGATTTTGCCGTGGAGCTGCATAACCTTAAGCAGCGCTCCGAGACCAACCGCGAGGCCGATACTAAAAAAATGGACGAGATGATAGAAAAACTGTCAAAGACTCTGGAAAGCGCGGCCGCCGAAGACGAGAAATAATGCGGCTCTTTCCCGTTCCTCCGCCCCAGGTTTGCGCTCCCCTACTATTTAAATGTCAGATTCACTTTTCGACGAAAAACCCGTAGTTCCAGAAGCCGAGGGGGGGCCTGTCTATTCCCCGCTTGCGGCCCGCCTGGCGCCCAAGAACATCGAGGATTTCTCCGGGCAGGAACACATCCTCGGCCCCGGCAAACTGCTGCGCCGCGCCATAGAATCCGACAATCTTAAATCCGCGGTTTTCTTCGGCCCCCCCGGGGCCGGCAAGACCGCGCTCGCCCGCTACCTAGCCTCCCGCGCCAACGCCAAGACCTTCGACCTTAACGCCGTTATGGCGGGCGTGGCCGACCTGAAGAAAATAATCGAATATTCGCGCGGCCTGGGCGGGGGGCTGGCGGAGAACCAGCGTGTGCTGCTGGTGCTCGACGAGATCCACCATTTCAACCGCACCCAGCAGGACGTGCTGCTGCCTTCCGTGGAGAAGGGCGAGATAATCCTGATAGGCATGACCACGGAGAACCCGTTCTTTTATATAAACCAGGCGCTGCTTTCCCGGTTCATTGTGGTGGAGTTCAAGCAGCTTACTACCGAACATCTTTCCACCATCTTCGACCGGGCGCTTAACTCCGAGGCCGGTCTTAGGGCCCTTAAGCCTTCCGTTACGCCCGGGGCGAAGCGCTACCTGGTGGAAAATTCCTCCGGCGACGCGCGCCGCCTGCTGAACGCCCTGGAGCTGGCCGTGATAACCACCACGCCCGGCGCGGACGGCCTGCGCCTGATAGACGAGGCCGTGGCCCGCGAGTCCATCCAGCGCCGGAGCCTGCGCTACGACCGCAGCTCCGATGAGCATTACGACCATATCTCCGCTTTCATAAAGAGCATGCGCGGCTCGGACCCGGACGCCGCGGTGTACTGGCTCGCCAAGATGCTCGAGGCCGGGGAGGACCCGCGCTTTGTGGCGCGGCGCATCCTTATCAGCGCTTCCGAGGACGTGGGAAACGCCAACCCCATGGCGCTGGTGCTGGCCGAGAGCGCCTTTAGATCCGCCGAGGTGCTGGGCATGCCGGAGGCGCGCATAATACTCGCGCAGGCGGCCATCTACGTGGCCTGCTCGCCCAAGTCCAACGCCTCCTACCTGGCCGTGAACGAGGCGCAGGCCGAAGTGAACAGCGGCATCGAGCGCGCGGTGCCCATGCATTTGCGCGACGCTTCCAAGGACGGCAAAGTTCTGGGCCACGGCAAGGGCTACAAGTATCCGCACGATTTTGAGAACCATTACGTGAAGCAGGAATATATGCCTGACCCGAAAATATTCTACCGGCCCACCGAGCAGGGTTTCGAAATAGAAATTTCCAAGCGCCTGAAACGCCTGCGGGGCGGGAAATGACCGAGCCCCGGATCTATACCGTAAGCGAGCTCAGCCAGGGGATAAAGTACCTTCTGGAGAGCCAGTTCCGCGAGCTCTGGGTGGAAGGGGAGATCTCGGGGCTTAAGGTCTCTTCGCTGGGGCATACCTATTTCGACCTGAAGGACGCCAATTCCAATATTTCCGGCGTGCTGTTCCGCGGTTTCGCGGCCAACCTCAAGTTCGACCTGCAGAACGGACTGCTGGTGCGCGTGCGCGGGAACATCACCACTTACGACAAGCAGAGCAAATACCAGCTGATGGCGAAGGAAGTGGTCCCCGCCGGCATAGGCCCGCTGCAGTTGGCCTTCGAGCAGTTAAAGAAGAAACTCCAGTCCGAAGGCCTGTTCGATACTGAGCGCAAGCGCCCCATTCCCGCCCTGCCGCAGAAAATAGCGGTGGTCACCTCGCCCACCGGGGCCGCCATCCGGGACATACTTTCCATATTAAAGCGGCGCTACGCCAACATGCACATCATAATCGCCCCGGTCAAGGTGCAGGGCCAGGGTTCTAAGGAAGAGATAGCCCAGGCTATAAAAGACCTGAACGGGGGCTTCCCGGATATAGACGTAATGCTGGTGGGGCGCGGCGGCGGCTCGATGGAGGACCTTTGGGCCTTCAACGAGGAAATAGTGGCCCGCGCTATAGCCGGCTCCAAAATACCGGTGATCTCCTGCGTGGGCCACGAGACTGATTTTACCATAGCCGACTTCGTGGCCGACCTGCGCGCGCCTACGCCGTCGGCCGCGGCCGAGCTGGTGGTTAAGAGCAAGGTGGAGCTGGCGGCGAATATAGCGGGGCTGGAGAGGCGGCTGCTGCAGAGCCTGCGCATTTATTACGAGAACCTGCGCGGCAAGTTCCGCCGCCTGGCCGCGAGCAGGCCGATGGTGAACCCGCTGGTGCTGCTTGAAAGGCCGACGCGCCGCCTGGACGACGCGGTGGAGGGCCTCTTTTACGCCTCCGCCGACAGGCTGCGGCGCGCCGGGGAAAAACTGAATCTTCAGACGGAAAAGCTTAAGGCGCTGAGCCCGCTTTTCCCGTTAAGGAAGGGCTACGCCATAGTTAAGGACGTTAAAGGGAAGGCCGTTAAAAGCGCCGCGGCGCTCAGCGCCGGGGACAGGCTTTCGCTGCAGTTCGCGGAGGGGAAGGCGGAGGCCGAAGTTCTTGGCCCCTCTTCGCCTGCCGCGCCCGGGCCCGCCCCGGCTAAAACAAAAAAGAAGGACGGGGAAGCCGACGCGCCCCGACAGGAGACTTTATGGTGAAAAAAACCAACGCGGGCGGTTTCGAGGAAAAGCTGGCGAAGCTGGAGGCGATAGTGGGTAAGCTCGAGGACGAGAGTACCCCGATAGAGGAATCCCTCTCCCTGTTCGAGGAAGGCGTCTCCATCTCCAGGGAGCTCTCCGTAAAGCTGGAGGAAGTAAAACGCAAAATAGAAGTCCTGCGCAAAGACGCCGAGGGCAAGCTGAAACTGGAAGCTTTCGAGGAAGAAGAAGATAAATAGGCCTGTTATTTTACCTGTTGCTTTTCGCCGATAATTTTGTAGTATGGGGTTGGGGGGATAGCGATATCCCGTATTTTAAGGCACCGTCGACCGCGTTCTGCTGCGCGGCTCTCCGGCTGTCACCTGAAAACGCAAGTAAGGGGGAAAAATGAAAAAGAACGTCAAATCGGAAGTGAAGCATTTCTACGCGCAGGCCTACGCCGATTACCTGCGCAGCGGCAACCTGGACGAGGCCACGCGGCAGGTGGCGCACCAGATATACCTTAACAGGGGCAACACGCCGGGCAATCCGCATGATGACTGGAAGGCGGCAGAGCGGATAACCAACGAGTGGCCCCGCACTATAACGGATGCTTCGGAGGCGCATGTGTTCGACAAGACCATGGCGAAGACCCGCGAGTGGCTGAAGGATATAGAAACGGAGTTAGGCTTCAATACGCCTAACGA
>JAJZVJ010000191.1 GCA_021845705.1 bacterium | reverse complement strand
GGCGAGACGGCCATAACGCTGGAGAACATAAAGCTTTACGAAAGCCTGGAGAATTTCTACCTGGAAATGGTGCAGACCCTGGCCCGCGTGATAGACGCGAAGGATTCCTACACCGGGGACCACGCCGGCCGCGCCCGCATGAAGGCGCGGCGCCTCGCCGAGGAGCTGCTGATGCCGGCCCAGATGCTGCGCTACGTTGAGTACGCGGCCCTGCTGCACGACATCGGCAAGATAGGCATAGACGGCGGCATACTTTCAAAACCGGGCAAGCTTACGCAGGAAGAATACGAAGAGATAAAAAAACACCCCGCCATCGGCTACCAGATACTGGCGCCCATCCATTTTCTCGGGCCCGTGGCGCAGATGGTGCTGTACCACCAGGAGTGGTACAACGGCATGGGCTACCCCGAAGGCCTGAAAGGCGAGGAGATCCCCCTGGGGGCGCGCATAGTGGCCACCATAGACGCGTGGGACGCCATGCGCAGCGACCGCCCCTACCGCAAAGCCCTCAGCCGCGAGATAGCCGAAAGCGAGCTTACCAAGGGCGCCTCGCGGCAGTTCGACCCCGACGTCGTGAAGGCTTTCCTGAAGCTGGAGAATACGGACTGGCCGCCCTTCCAGCCTTGAACCAAAATGCTGTTCATCGTCCCCACCCCCATTGGGAACCTCAAGGACATAACCCTGCGGGCGCTTGAAGCGCTTAAAGAGGCGGACGCCGTGTTCTGCGAGGACACCCGCCGCACGGCCCAGCTGCTTAACCATTTCGGCATCCAGAAAAAACTTTTCCGCTACAACGAGCACGACGAACGCTCCGTGGCCGGGGCCATGGCCTGGCTCAGGGGCGGCAAAAGCGCCGCGCTGGTGACCGACGGCGGCTCGCCGTGCATCTCGGACCCCGGCAAAAAACTCGTTTCGCTGGCGCGGGCTACCGGCATGAAAGTGACGGCCCTGCCGGGCCCCTCGGCGGTGATAGCCGCCGCGGCCGGCTCCGGGCTCCCCGCCGATTCCTTCATTTTCCTGGGCTTCCTGCCGCGCTCAAGGAGCAAAATAGTAAAGGCGCTGAAAGCCTCCTTCTCCCTTAACAAGACCGTGATAGTCTTCGAGTCCCCCTACCGGCTGAAAAAATTCCTTTCAATGCTCAGGGAAGAATTCGGCCCCGGCCTGACCGCCGTTGTAGCGCGCGAGATAAGCAAGATCTACGAGGAATGGACCGGCGGGCCGATAGACGAGACGATAGCCAAAATAGAGGCCGCCGGCGAAGTAAAAGGCGAAGTGGTGGTGCTCCTGCGGCCCCCCGAAAGGTCCGGGGAAGACGAAGAAGAAGAGGGAACCGACCCGGACCAGGACCGCACGGAGGGCCTGGCGTGAAAAAAGTGCTCTTCCTCTGCACCGGCAACACCTGCCGCAGCGTGCTGGCCCACTACTACGCCGCCAAGCTGGCCAAAGACGGGAAACTCCCCCTCACGTTCTCCTCCGCCGGCCTGGAAGCCCACGCCGGCATCCCCCAGCCGAAGATAGTGGCCGACCTGCTGGCCAAAGAGGGCGTAAAAGACTTCAAACATGTCCCCGTCCCGATGACCGGCAAGCTGGTAAAAAGTTCGGACCTGATACTCGCCATGACCGCCGGACATAAAACCGCGCTGATAGCGCGCTACCCCCGCGCCGCGAAAAAAACCCATACCCTGGCCGAATACGCCGGCTTCGGCGGCGGCGACATTGCCGACCCCTACGGCCGCGACGACCTTTTCTATTTCGAGATCTTCAAGCTGATAAAGTCCGCCGTGCAAGCGGCGCTCGAAAAGTTAAAAAAGAAGTAGAATAATCAGACGGTAGCCGTGTGTTGCGATGAAAAGCGGTTCGGAGGGGCGGCAAGGGTATGGGTTCGGAGCGACCTCTCGGGATGGAGCGAAGCGACAGTTCTTCGCCCTGAGCTTACGTAAGCGCGAAGGCCGAGAGAGGAGGCGCGCGCACGGTGTGCGCGACGCCGTGAGCGACGGGCCCATACCCTTGCCGCACCGACTAAGCGCCTCGCGGTCTTTTAGCTCTAAAGGAGAACAACAAATGTACGACGAAATCAAGAAAAGCGATCCCCTGCTTTACAAGGCCATCCACGGCGAAGTGCTGCGCCAGCAGAACAACCTGGAGCTCATCGCCTCCGAGAACTACACCTCAAAAGCCGTCCTCGAGGCCCTCGGAAGCGTCCTCACCAATAAATACGCCGAAGGCTACCCCGGCAAGCGCTACTACGGCGGCTGCGAACACGTCGACATAGCCGAAAAACTCGCCATAGACCGCGCCAAAAAGCTCTTCGGCGCCGACCACGCCAACGTCCAGCCCCATTCCGGCACCCAGGCCAACATCGCCGCCTACCTCTCCCTCATCAACCCCGGCGACAAAGTAATGGGCCTCAACCTCAGCCACGGCGGCCACCTCAGCCACGGCCACCCCCTCAACTTCTCCGGCCGCTATTTCAAAATAATCACCATGAACGTGAACAAGGAGACCGAACTGCTGGACTACGACGAGATGGAGAAACTGATAGAAAAAGAGCGCCCCAAGCTCATCATGGCCGGCGCCTCCAACTATTCCCGCAAATGGGACTGGGCCCGCATTAAGCGCGCCGCCGACAACTGGAAATGTTTCCTGGTAACGGACATAGCGCATTACGCGGGCCTCATCGCGGCCGGGATCTACCCCTCCCCCGTGGAATACGCGGACATCGTCACCACCACCACCCACAAGACCCTGCGCGGCCCGCGCGGCGGCCTGATCCTCTGCAAAGCCCCCTACGCCAAAACCGTGGACCGCACCAACTTCCCCGGAAACCAGGGCGGGCCGCTCATGCACGCGGTGGCGGCCAAAGCCGTCTGCTTTAAAGAGGCGCTTTCACCCAGCTTCAAGGAATACCAGACCCAGGTACTTAAGAACGCCCGGAAACTCGCGCGCGAGATGCAGGCCCGCGGCTACCGCATAGTATCGGGCGGCACGGACTGCCACCTGATGAGCGTGGACCTGCGCGCGAAGAACGTGACCGGCAAGGACGCCGAGATAGCCCTGGACAAAGCCGGGATAACGGTGAACAAGAACACCATCCCGTTCGATCCCCAGTCGCCCATGGTCACGAGCGGCATCCGCATAGGCACGCCGGCGGTAACCACCCGCGGCCTGAAAGACCGGGATATGGCCGCCATAGCGACCTTCATAGACGAGGCCATCAAGCATAAGGCGGACGATAAGGCCCTGAAGGGGATAAAGGAGCAGGTTAAAACCCTCTGCGCCAAATTCCCCATGTACCCCGGCTTCGAAAATTAAGTTTGGAGCACAAAATATAGAAAGAGCCGCGCAAAATGCGCGGCTTTTTCTGTTACGAGCAAGCAAGCGCATTCAGGCGGCATACCGTGGGGGCAGGAACGCAAAAACGTTGTCGGAGCATTGTCGCTTCGCTCCACACGCACACCGTGCTCGCAACTCCCCGCCTCGGCCTTCGCGCTTACGTAAGCTCAGGCCTCCGGCAGGCTTTTGCTAACCCTGCCCCCACGGTCTCCGCCTGGACATCCCGCGGTCTTTTTCTTGCTTTTCCTTCAGGCCGGGGTTTTCAGGAAAACCTGTGTTTTTATGGGGTCTATTTATTATAAAATAGATATTAATGGCAAATAGCCCTTTTTGGCGGGCCGGCCATGCGAGATTTCTTTTTATTAAGGCTTAAGGAGAGGATAATGGCTAAGAAGGTACTGGCGGAAATAGGCGTGATAGGCGGAACCGGGCTCTACGCCATGCAGGAACTCAAGAACGTCAGGGAAATAAAGGTAAAAACCCCCTTCGGCAGCCCCTCCGACAACCTTATACTCGGAACCCTTTCCGGCGTAAAAGTGGTATTCCTCCCCCGCCACGGCCGCAAACACGCCATGCTCCCCGGGGAAATAAACCAGCGCGCCAATATGTGGGCCCTCAAGTCCATAGGCGTCAAGACCATAATCTCGGCCAGCGCCGTCGGCTCCCTCCGGCAGGAACTGGCCCCCACCCATTTCGTATTCCCCGACCAGTTCGTGGACGAGACCAAGGGCCGCCCCTCCACCTTTTTCGGCGACGGCATAGTGGGACACGTCCCCCTGGCCGAGCCGTTCTGCATGAAAGTCTCCGACATGATGTACGCCGAGGCTGAAAAGCTCGGGATCAAGTCCCACAAGGGCGGGACTTATATCTGCATGGAAGGCCCCGGCTTTTCCACCAAGGCAGAATCCTTTTACCACCGCAAGATGGGCTACGACATTATAGGCATGACCATGGCCACCGAGGCCAAGCTCGCCCGCGAGGCCGGCTTTCATTACGCGCCCGTTTCCCTGGTAACGGACTATGACTGCTGGAAGGAAGGCGAAGAAGTGGACCAGCACAAGGTCTCGGAGACCGTGCACGCGAACGTGGAGAATATCCGCCGCCTTCTGGTAAAAGCCGTGCCGCTGGTGGCCAAAGCCGGCTGCCGCAACGCCTGCCCTTCATTCATTAAGACCTCCCTGCTCACGCATAAAGAAAATTTTCCCGCCAAGACCTACGCCAAGCTGAAGCTGATACTGGAGGGGTAAAATGGCTAAAAAGCAACCCAGGAAGAGCGCGGCCAGGAATAACGGCAAGTCGGCCATGCGCAAAAAGCTCATAGAAGCGGCCAAAACCGCCCAGAAAAAAGCTTACTGCCCCTACTCGCGCTACCCGGTAGGCGCGGCGGTGCTTACGGATTCCGGCCGCATCTACACGGGCTGCAACGTGGAGAACGCCTCTTTCGGCCTGGCCATCTGCGCGGAACGGGTAGCCATCTTCAAGGCCGTGAGCCACGGAGAAAAAAAGATCCAGGCCCTCTGCGTGGCCGCGAAGTCGGCCAAGCCCTGCGGGGCCTGCCGCCAGGTGATAATAGAGTTCGCGCACAAAGACGCGGAAATGATCTACCTGGACTGGCAGCCGCTGGAGAAGAAGGAAAAGATCACCATAACCACGGCGGGCAAGCTCCTGCCGCACGCGTTCGACCCCTCGGAAGCCGGGTTGTAAGCGGGAGCCGCTGAACGGGAATATCGGATTTACGGAGGAACCAAATAATGGACGTTAAAACACTGACCAAAATGACGAAGTGGATGGAGACTACCGACCTGGAAGAAATAACCTGGAAAAGCGGCGACGACAAAATAAGCCTGAGGCTGAACAACACCCCCGAACACAACGCCGGCATCGCCTCTTCCCTGGAGCCGGTCCTTTCCCCCTCCATAGGAATATTCCGCTTCGCCCGCCCCGGCAAAACCAACCACCTCAAGGAAGGCTCCACGGTAAAGACCGGGCAGGAGCTCGGGGTCATAGAGGTAGGCAGGGATTTCAAGAGCGTAACCGCCGCCTGCAACGGCCTGCTGAAAATAATTTCCATAGAGGACGGAAAACCGGTGGAATACGGCCAGCCGCTCCTCTTTATAGAGCCCAAATAACAGAATAATGCCGGCAAAGCAATCCGTTATCAAATGTCCCAAGTGCGGCTACCTGCCGAACATGCTTGGCGACCACTGCCTTAAGTGCAATACCCGCCTGGAAAAGATCTGCGGGGAATGCGGTTTTGCCAACCACGTGGAGAAGAACTACTGCGACCAGTGCGGCTCGGTCCTGACCCTCCACCCCCCGCCCAAAAGCGAGATGCCGCCCCCCCCGCCGGAGCCGCCCAAGCCTTTCAA
>JAJZVJ010000190.1 GCA_021845705.1 bacterium | reverse complement strand
CTTTTTTTCGCTCACCCGCATTTCTGGTTTAGCCAGGTCCTGGGCCGCCTTGAAAACCTCGTCTACCGTCAGCAGGCGCATGCAGAGGAAATGGCCGCGGGGGCATTTTTTAGAGCCGTGCAGTGCGCAGGGCCTGCAGGCCAGCGGGGTTTCTATCACCCTGTTCCCCGGGCCGTAGGGAAAAAAGCCGAGTTCCCTGGTGGTAGGGCCGAAGATGCCGACGGCGGGGACTCCCATGGCCGCGGCTATATGCATCGGGCCGGAGTCGTTGGAGATGAAAACCTTTAGCGGGCGGATCGCTTCCATGAGTTCGGGCATGGAGGTCCTGCCGGTGAAGTTAAGGCAGTGCCCGGCGCCGGCCAGGCGCTCTATTTCGGCGTTCCAGTCTTTTTCGCCGGGACCTCCCACCATCAGCACCTTGCCGCCGCGCGCGGCGGAGAGTTTTTTTATCAGCCTGGCCCACTTCCGCGCGGGCCAGCGTTTTGTCGGCCAGGCCGAGCCGGCGTTGATCCCCGCAACTATCCGTTCATCCTCGGAATAGGGGGCGCCGGCCGACCCCTTAAGGCCCGGGAAAGCCGTCTTCAGGTTCTCGGCCAGGGGAGAGAGCAGCGCCAGATTGCGTTCCACGTCGTGCAGCAGCCAGGAGAAAGGAACCTTGTGCGTGAGGAGGAAACTGCCGGCGCTTGAGGAGAAGCCTACGCGGACGGGGATACCAGCCCGCCAGGCGAGCAGGGCGCTGCGCAGCGAGCGGTGCGGGATTATGACGGCGTCGAACTTCCGCCCGCGCAGTTCGGCGGCAAGCCGGCGGAATTCAGCCACGCGCGGCGAGGTCTTTTTCCTGTCCTCGATTATTTCCGCGGCCAGCCCGGAAGCCGAAAAGATCCCCGCCGTCTCCGGCCTGGTCACTACCGAGACCGAGGCCTCCGGCATTATTTCGCGCAGTTTCTTGAGGAGGGGGAGAGTAAGCACGCAGTCTCCGAGGAAAGCCGTCTGCAGCAGGCAGATCCTGAGCGGGGGGGGCTTTATCTCCGGCTGGCCGGGGGCGGCTTTCGGCGCGGGCTTGAAGATGCCGCCCGGAGCCAGCGGCCAGTCCCCAAGCTCCGGGCCGGAGTATACTATGGGCACGCCAAGTTCCGCGAGAGGTTCAAGATAGCGGTCCAGCGTGTGCTTTTCCAGGGCCGGGCTCGGTATGCGGAACCCCACAAAAAGCCTGCGCGCCAGGGAGGCTTTCCGGTAGCGGAGCTTTACGGGGGAGCGGGCCAGCAGGCAGAGCAGGCGGCTGCGGGGTGTGTCGTGGAGGTCTATTATGGCGTCGTACCCGGCGCCGTTCACCGCCCGGAGCGCGCCGGCGAAGCCCGGGAAGGTGATCACGCCGTCGATAAAAGCGTTCTTCGAGACCGCTTCGCGGAACTGGGGTTTTACCAGGATATCAAGCCGGGCCGCGGGCCACCTGGCCTTCAGGTTGCGGAAAACCGGCGCGGTCAGGATGATATCGCCAAGCGACGACATCCTGATCACCAATATCCTGGGGTCGGGCTTCTTTATTTCCTCCATTGATAAAAAATTATATCATTTAGCGGGAACGCTGGGTCGAGGCCGTTAAAACAGCGTCCGGCCGGTTTTACTGACGGGCTTATGCGCGCGGAGCCGCGGCGAAACAATAGTTTGACTTAAAAGTCATTGACAAGACGCGGGTTTTCATATATCTATATAATATGAGGATTAAGACAGGGCGCTGGCTGCGCCGCGTAAAAGGCTATGCCCGCAAACGGCCAGGCGTCGTGTTTTTGGCGGCTTTAGTGGCAACTGCGGGGCTGTATAATTATGCCTCCGCCCTCATCTCCTCCGCAATTTACCGCATCATGATAAGCGAGCAGACCACGGTAGTGAATACGGTCCCCAAGACGGGCGGCGCGTATTCGCTGCTTGGAAGCACCGGGCAGCTGGGCTACGGCTCGCTTTCCGGCGGGCGGTATAGCGTGACCTGGGGCATAGTTAATTCCTGGCGGCCGGCGCAGGCTGACGTTTCCACCGCGCATGCCTACCCTAACCCGTGCAACATCTCCAAAGGCTGCAACGGCGTGACCTTCACCCGGCTGACGCTGCGCGCCACTATTACGATCTTCACCGTGTCCGGAGAGAAAGTCAGGACCATAGCCAAGAACAACAATATAGACAGCGTAGGCTGGGACCTGCGCAATGAGTCCGGCTCGAAGGTCGCCAGCGGACTCTATATCTACGCCATCAACGGCGAGGGCTCGTCGAAGAACGGAAAACTAGTCATAGTCAGGTAAGGTACCACATTATGAAAAAATTTATCATCCTAACCGCCGCCGCCCTGCTTCTGCCGCTGGCCGCCGCCGCCGGAGACATAACCCCCGGAAGCGTTCCCGGCAATATAAACTACCAGGGCAGGCTTGAGCGCGACAACGCGCCGATAACCGGCACGGTACACCTTTATTTCCGTATCTACAACTCCCCGACGGCCACCGGCAGCGGGACCTGCGGCGCGCCGGCCCAGCCCTGCCTTTGGGAGAGCCCGGAAATTGCCGTGCAGGCGGCGCAGGGTATTTTCAGCGCGGATATGACGCCTCCTCTCGCGCTGTTCGGCGGCGGCCAGAAGCTTTACCTTGAAGTGCAGGTTGAGGCAGATGTTCTTACCCCGCGTGAACCGCTTAACAGCGTTGCTTTCGCCTTGGCGGCGAAAAGGCTGGAGGACGGCGCAAGCGTCTCGGTTTCTTCCCTTACGGCGGCCTACCAGGTGCTGCTTGCCACAGTTCCCGGTTCAGCCGTAGGGGTTGGCACTATTAACCCGGCGGCCGGAGCAAAAATGACCGTGGACGGCTGGCTTAAGATAAACTCAGGCGGCATTGTTTTTCCCGACAATTCTTCTATGAGCGCTTCCAGCATTGGTTCCGCCGGGAATATTTCCGCGGTTGCGGACGCCGGCATACTTGCGGATTCCGACGGAAACAATTCCGGAGATATAATTTTCGGAGTGCTGGCCGGAGAGAGAGCCCGTATCACCAATGCCGGGGCCATGGGAATAGGGACCCCCACGCCCTCAGGGAAGCTCGATGTAAATGGGGCACTGTACGTAGGCAACGAGGGGATTTACGACAGGACCGACAGCGAGCTTAATGTGAAACAGGACCTGGTAGTGGAAGGCGGAAAGGTGAGGGGGACCGGGAACAATTATATCTCTCTGGGTGAGACGGCAAATACGATCATAGCGGCCACCAACAACACCCAGCGCCTCTGGCTGGATTCGTCCGGCAACCTCGGGATAGGCGCGGCCGCTTCAGCTTCCGAGCGGGTGCAGTCCACCGGCAATATCCGCTCCAACACCGGAGTGCGCGGCGGCTCGGTCTCCATGGGCGGTTACAACGGAGGCTGGACCGGCTCGGCCAACGAGGTCCGCGCCGACAACAATACCAACCTGCTGCTGCAGTATACAAATCCGTACAACGTCGGCATAGGCACCGACACCCCGCGTGAGAAGCTGCACGTTCACGGCAGCGTGCGGGCGGACTACGGCATAATCGCCGCCACCGCAGCGTTCTCTAGCGATGTAAGAGTAAACGGAACCTTTACCGCAAATTCCGGGGCGGGCAATACGGTGAACCTTTCTTCGACCGTCATCTACGGAACCCTGCAGGTCACCGGCGGCATAGGATCAACGGCAGGGCCGGCCGCCTATATCACTTCCTCCAACACCTTTACAGGGCACAACACCTTCCAGAACGGGATAGATGTTTCAAGCGATATCATAACGCTGAACCGTATCGGGGCCGGGGTAAGCGACTTCGATTTCGCCGGGACGAAATACCTGCAGGTCGGGGACAATAAGCCTGTGTTCGCCAATGATAACGCCATGCTTTATCTGGTGGGCGGCTCCAACGCCGAGGCCAAGATAAACTTCTACCGGGGCGCCGCGGAAGCAGCCCGGCTGGAGACCCAGAGCGGCAACAGTCTTCCCAACCTGGCGCTGGTCATAAATAACAAAGCCAGGACCATTACGGATTCCGTCTACCACCGTATCCAGAACAGCGTCGTCTGGATCTCGACCGGGTATAATACCACGCCGGCTATCTTTGTAAGTTCATCCTCGGCCATAGTAGGCATTGGCACCGCGGTTTCCGACCCTAACTGGCGCCTTACTCTTGAGGGCAATATGCGCTTCTCGGGTTCAGGCACCGGGATCTTTTTCGCCGACGGTACGAGCCTTACCAGCGGCAACCTCGGCGCGCTGTCGGTGGGGAATGTCTCCAACAACGGCGATGCGGTGGTGCAGTCTGACGCGGACCAGTTCGCCGGCGGGGACGTGATACTGCGCGCCGGCGCTGTGGACGGCCTTATTCTAAAATCCGGAGGCAATGTCGGCATCGGCACGATAAACCCCGTCTCAAAGCTGAATATCCGCGGCGGGGACCTTGTGCTTGGCAACCCCGTAAATCCTTATAGCGGCGACTCCGTAGAAGACCTGATAGTCGCCGGAAACATAGTTTTTGACGGGGCGCTTGTGCAGCGTTCCGCCCAGCAGGTGCAGATCTCCGGGCTTATGGTGGCTTCGGATGTTTATTTATCCACCGCCGCCGGCGCCAGGACGGGGATAGGCACCAAATCCCCTGCCACTACCCTCGACGCTAACGGCTCGGCCCAGTTCGGCTCCGGCACTACAAAATCCACCTTCACCGCTTCGGGCGTGCTGCAGCTGGCGGCGCCGCTTACCGTGCCTTACGGCGGCACCGGCATGAGCTCCTATACTATAGGCGATATCGCCTACGCATCCGGTTCCGGCACGCTTAATGGGCTGGCCGACGTGGGGGCCGGCAGCGCCGTCATCTCGGGCGGCGTGGGGGCGGCCCCGACCTACGGCAAGATAGGCCTGACCACGCACGTGAGCGGCACATTGCCCATAGCCAACGGCGGCACCAATTCAGCCGCGGCTCTCTCCGGCAGTTCCATAATGGTCTCCAATGGCAGCGCCATCGTGCAGGGGGCGACGGGTGGAGCCGCCACGGTACTCCACGGCAACCTCGCCTATTCCGCGGTGTCGCTGGTTAACGATATTACCGGCACGCTCGGAGTGGGCAACGGCGGCACCGGCGCGGACCTTTCCGCGGTGGCCACCGGCGGGCTGATCTATAAGAGCGCCGCGGGCGCGCTGGGCGGCACCGGCGCGCTTTATGGCGTGGTTAAAGCCAACAACGGCGGCGTGCCCACTGTTATGACCGGCACCGCCAATACCCTGACCAAGTGGACCGATAACTATACCGTTGGCAACAGTATAATAACCGACGACGGCACCACCGTGAACGTGAACACCCACAAGATCATCAATGTTACGGACCCGGGCTCCGCCCAGGATGCGGCCACGAAGAATTATGTGGATTCACAGTTGACCGGGCTGGGTACGACCTGGAGCAGAACCGGCAATAGTATCCTGGGAACAGACTGGCTGGGAAGCAGTAACGCACAATCCTTGGTAATAAAGACCGGCGGCACTACCGCCATGACGATAACTACCGGCCAGATAGTTCAGCTGGCCAACGCCCTTGGCGTAGCTTACGGCGGTACCGGGGCGACTACTGCCGGCGCGGCTCTTACCAGTCTGGGAGCGGCCGCAAGAGGCGCCAACAGCGACATAACCAGCCTTACAGGTTTAACCACCGCGCTTTCTGTACCCCAGGGCGGCACCGGGGCGACTACAGCCGGCGCGGCTCGAGCGACGCGTAGGG
>JAJZVJ010000189.1 GCA_021845705.1 bacterium | reverse complement strand
GGGCCACGTTCTTGTTCCCGGCTTCCGCGGCCGGAGCGGCCGCGGCGGGCGCCTCGGGAGGGGCATAATATGCCGCCACCGGGGCGGAGATAGCCCCGGCGTCTCCCGCAGCCGACAGCCCGGCCGCGTAGTAGTAGTAGGTGCCGCCGGCCGAAAGGCCGGTATCCTCAAAAGCTTTGTCCTTCGCGGCGCCTATCTCGTCGGGCTCGGCGCCGCCGGTGCTCCTGTACACCTTGAACCCGCCGGTCCAGGCGCTGGTCACGGCGTTCCAGGAAAGCTTTACGCTCTTCGCTCCGGCCTGCGCCTTCAGCTGGGTGGGCGCCGGCGGCAGGTAGCTGATATCAAAAGCCAGCACGCGGGCATTCTCCGGGTCGGAGACGTAGATCTTGTCGTTCCTGAAAGCCAGGTCTTCCGGCGCCCAAAGCTCGCGCTCACCGCGGCCCTTGGCGAAGAAACTGGCCGTGAACTTGCCGGCTTCGTCAAAGATCTTTACGTTGAAAGAACCCTTGTCCAATATATAGAAGAAGCCTTTTCCGTCGTAAACCAGCGAGACCGGGTCCTGCAGGCTGCCGGAATCGTCCCAGACGCGCTGGAACTTGCCCATAGCGTCCATAACTATGACCTTCTTGAGTTCGGAGTCCAGGACATACACGTTCTTGTTCTCGTCGCACGCCACGGCCACGGGGCTTAGAAGCGTTGCGCTGCCCAGCTCCGGGCCGGCGGAAAAGAGGAACATGCCGTCGGCGCTGAAAGCTTTTATCTTCCTGTTGCGGGTATCGGCCACGTAGATATTTCCCGCGGGACTGACGGCTACGAAAGAAGGCGTCCTGAACTGACCCTCGTCAGAACCGCTCTCGCCGAACATGTTATCGTAAGAGCCGTCGGGCTTGAAGATCTCTATCCTGTCGTTGCCGGTGTCAGCCGTGTATATCATCCCCTTCCCGTCCACTAAGATGCCTTTCGGGGAACGCACCTGCCCCTGCAGCTTGCCCTCGCGGATGAGCGGCTTCTTGGCCGCTCCGTCTATAAGGGATATCTCTTTGGCCTCGGGCAGATAAGCCACCAGTCTGCCGTCCGGGGTAACGGAGAACACCCCGGCTTTAAAAGGGAACTTGGCCGTCGGGCCTTTAACTGCGAACCGGTCAAGCTTCTCCGCCAGCGGCAGACGCGGCCCGGCGTGCTCCGTCTTTACCCATATAAAAGTGATCTTTTTGTTGCCCGCGTCGCACAGGTAAAGCGTGCCGTCCTTATCCATGGCAAGGTCCTGCAGGTCTTTAAACTCTATTTTCCCCCTGCCCTTCGTCCCGAAAGTGGCGGCGACGCTCCCGGCGGCCGAGAGCTCAAGGACCTTGCCTTCTTTTGAGTTTACCGCGAAAATGAGGCCGTACTTATCCGCGACCGCGCCGTTATTGGCTACAGGGTATTCCTTCAGCACTTTCCCCGTCCTGTCATACTTCACCAGCATGTCCTTGTCCGGGTCCGACACTATTATATCCCCCGAGCGGCTGAGCGAGATCTTGACCGGGTTCAGCTTCGTCGTTCCGTCCAGCCTGACCGCGGGAAAACCGTAAAGGTAAATGCCATCCGCGTTAAAGACCTCTATACTGGAATTCCTGGTGTTGGAAACATAGACCCTGTCGTCGGGACCGTAGGCTATGCCGCCGGGCGCTCTAAGCTGGCCCGGGGCCGAGCCCTCGCTGGAGAAGGACCACAGGGATTTTCCATCCGCGTCGAAAACGGCCACGCGCGAGTTGCCGGTATCGGCCACGTAAAGTTTCCCGGCCCCGAACGAGACGGCACCCGGAGATCTAAGTCCGCCCTCTATTTTCTTAAGCAGTTTTCCGCCGCCGTCGAAAATAAAAACGGCGTTAGCCTTGGGATCGGCCACGAAGATCTTCCCGCCGGCCACTTCCACGGCGGACGGTTTCTGGAAGGACGGGTTGAGGATCTGCCCTTTGAATTCCGTGGTCACATAAGCCGACGAGACGGATACCATGGAAAAAAATATCGCCGAAAAAATAATACGGTTCATTTACTGCCTCCCCTTGATACTGCGCGCGCGGCGCGGCTTTGTGCGGGCGTCATTCCGAAGCGCGCGAGACAACGATATTCTATTAAATTTACCGCAAGGTTTGCTCGCGCTTCAGTTAACTCCTCTTGCAATAAGGAGTACTAATATTTTAGGATATTAAGATTCACTACCAAATGGAGCCATCTATATATATGGATACAACCTTTATCAAGCGCTTTGCGACAACATCGATAGGAAGGAAAGCCATCATGGCCGTTTCCGGCCTGCTTCTGGGCGGCTTTATGCTGGTCCACCTGGGGGAAAACCTTCTTCTCCTGAAGGGCGAAGCGGCCTATAACGGCTGGGTGGAGATGCTGCTGGCGAACCCCGTCACCCCGCTCCTGGAGATAGGGCTGCTTTTTCTCTTCCTCGCCCATATTATAACCGGGACCTGGGTAAGGATAGAGGATTTTCTTAAAGCCCCCTCCGGCTACGAGACTCTCCGCTGGCAGGGCGGGCGCACACTAGGCTCCGCCACCATGCTTTATACCGCCGCGGCCCTTCTGGTCTATCTGGTATACCACATGCTGACCTTCCGCTTCGTGGACCATTCCATGGGCTTTTACCAGATGGTGACCGGCGCTTTCCGCGCCCCGGTATTCGTGGCGCTGTACGTGGCCGGCTCGGCCGCCCTGGCCCTGCACCTCAGCCACGGCATGCAAAGCGCCTTCCAGACGCTGGGGGTAAACCACCCCAAGTACACGCCGCTGATAAAGGCCGTCGGGATGCTGGTGGCCGTTCTGATGACCGGCTTCGCGCTTATCTCGGTCTACTACCTGCTCGGGATGGACATTAAGGCCGCCGAGGCCGGGTATAACATAGTAATAATCCGGTAACTAACAGCGGCCGACCCCGGCCTGCTTCATTCTAGGAGAAAATATGAAACTCGACGCTCAGATTCCGGCTGGACCTGTAGAAAAGAAATGGGATTCGCATAAATTCAACATCAAGCTGGTCAACCCCAACAATAAGCGCAAGTTCGACATCCTCGTGGTCGGCTCCGGCCTAGCCGGCGCCTCGGCCGCCGCTTCGCTGGGAGAGCTTGGCTATAATGTCAAGGTTTTCTGCCTGCAGGACACCCCCCGGCGCGCGCACTCCATAGCGGCCCAGGGCGGCATTAACGCCGCCAAGAACTATCCGAACGACGGGGATTCGGTCTGGCGGCTCTTCCACGACACCATAAAGGGCGGGGACTACCGCGCCCGCGAAGCCAACGTTTACCGCCTCTCGCAGATCTCGAACCAGATCATAGACCACTGCGCCGCCATCGGCGTGCCTTTCGGCCGGGAGTACGGCGGTCTTTTAGGCACCCGTTCTTTCGGCGGGGCGCAGGTCTCGCGGACCTTTTACACCAGGGGCCAGACCGGCCAGCAGCTGCTGCTGGGCGCCTATTCCGCGATGATGCGGCAGGTCGCGGCCGGCACCGTCAAGGTCTTCCCCCGCCGCGAAATGTCGGACGTTATAGTTTCCAACGGCAGGGCGCGCGGCATCATAGTCAGGAACCTGGTGACCGGCGAACTGGAGAATTATACCGGCCACGCCGTGCTTTTATGCACCGGCGGCTACGCCAACGTATTCTATCTTTCCACCAACGCGGCGCTCTGCAACGTCTCCGCCGCCTGGGCCGCCTATAAAAAGGGCGCAGGGCTCGCCAATCCCTGCTTCACTCAGATCCACCCCACCTGCATCCCCCGCTCCGGAGAGCACCAGTCCAAGCTTACGCTCATGAGCGAAAGCCTCCGCAACGACGGCAGGGTCTGGGTGCCTAAGACGAAAGGCGACAAGCGCGCGCCCAACGAAATTCCCGAGGACGAACGCGACTATTACCTGGAGCGCCGCTATCCCGCCTTCGGCAACCTTGTGCCCAGGGACATAGCCTCCCGGGCCGCGAAGACCACCATAGACGAAGGCCGCGGCGTGGGCCCGACGGGCCTGTCCGTGTACCTCGACTTCAGGGACGCCATAAAGCGACAGGGCGAAGACAGGATACGCGAGAAATACGGCAACCTTTTCGATATGTACCGCCAGATAACCGACGAGAACGGCTACAAGGTCCCGATGCGCATCTACCCCGCCTCCCATTACTCGATGGGCGGGCTGTGGGTGGACTATAACCTTATGACCACCGTGCCCGGGCTGTTCGCGCTGGGCGAAGCCAACTTCTCGGACCATGGCGCCAACCGCCTGGGGGCCAGCGCCCTTATGCAGGGCCTGGCGGACGGCTACTTCGTGATACCGGCCACCATCGGCGGTTACCTTGGCGGCTCCAAATTCGACACGGTAAGCGTCGATGACGGCGAATTCAAGGCCGGCCAGGCCGCCCTGAAGACCCGGATGAACAAGCTGCTGTCGATAAAAGGCAAGAAAACGCCCACGGACTTCCACCGCCAGCTGGGCAACGTGATGTGGAACGACTGCGGCATGGGCAGGAACGAGGCCACGCTGAAGAAAGCCCTGAAAAAGATCCCCGAGATACGGGAAGAATTCTGGAGCAACCTGGCGCTGCCCGGCACGGACATGGAAATGAACCAGACCCTGGAAAAAGCGCACAAAGTGGCGGATTTCCTGGAGTTCTCCGAACTGCTGGTGCGGGACGCCCTCGAGCGCAAAGAGTCCTGCGGCGCGCATTTCCGGGAAGAGTCGGTAACCCCCGAAGGCGAAGCCAGGCGCGACGACGCGAACTATTCGCACGCCGCCGTCTGGGAGTATAAGGGCGAGGGCAAAGAGCCGGTCATGAACAAGGAACCGCTGGTTTTCGAGAACATAAAGATAGCCGAGCGGAACTACAAATAACCGCGGCAACTCCGGAGGAACTACATATGAGCAGCAACCATTTCAGCATAACCCTGCGGGTCTGGCGCCAGAACGGGCCTAAAGAACCCGGCAACATGGTCTCCTACAAGGTAAGCGATATTTCACCCAACATGTCCTTCCTGGAGATGCTGGACGTTCTTAACGAGGACCTGATAAAGAAGAACGAGCACCCCATAACGGTGGAAAGCGATTGCCGCGAGGGCATCTGCGGCTGCTGCGGCCTGGTGGTGAACGGGCAGGTGCACGGGCCGGACGAGCACTCCACGGTCTGCCAGCTGCACATGCGCAGGTTCAAAGAGGGCGACGTCGTCACCGTAGAACCCTGGCGCGTAAAGACCTTCCCGCTTATAAAAGACCTGGCGGTGGACCGCTCCGCCCTGGACAACATAATACGGGCCGGCGGATACATCTCCGTCAACACCGGGGCCGCGCAGGACGCGAACTCCATTCCCGTGGAAAAAGATAAGGCCGAAGAGGCCATGGACTCGGCCGCCTGCATAGGGTGCGGGGCGTGCGTGGCGGCCTGCCCCAACGGCGCGGCAATGCTTTTTACCGGCGCCAAGATCTCGCAGCTGGCCCTGCTGCCGCAGGGCGCGCCCGAGAGGGCCGCGCGCGCGCTGAACATGGTGGCCGCTATGGACAAGCAGGGCTTCGGCAGCTGCACCAACGAGTACGAGTGCGAGGCCGTCTGCCCGAAAGAAGTGAAGGTCTCCAACATAGCCCGCATGAACCGCGAGTTCCTGCTGGCCAATTTGTTCTCCAAGCGCTAGGGGTCCGATGCGGGGGACGGGTTAGCAAAACCGCCTCGGAGCCCGACGCTTGCGTAAGCGCGGAGGGCGGGTGGCCGAAGGCCACTGCAGTGAGCCGGAAGCGCGCGCACGGTGTGC
>JAJZVJ010000188.1 GCA_021845705.1 bacterium | reverse complement strand
CTCGCCACGATGACCCGCTTCAACCTGAGGACAGGCGCCGAGACCCTGCCGGTAAAGCTGAACCTGCTGGGCCGCCACAACGTCTACAACGCGCTGGCGGCCATAACGGCGGCGGTGGCCGGCGGCCTGAGCGTGGGCGCGGCCGTGGACGGGGTGCAGGCGCTTGCGAACGTTCCCGGGCGGCTGGAGCGCGTGGACCTGGGGCAGGAATATACGGTCTTCGTAGATTACGCCCATACGGGCGCCGCGCTTGAGAACGTGCTTTCCAGCCTTAAGCTGATGCCGCACGCCCGCATAATAACCGTCTTCGGCTGCGGCGGCGACAGGGACCGCACCAAGCGCGCGCCCATGGGGCAGGTTTCATGCGCCCTGAGCGACATTGCGATAGTCACGAGCGACAACCCGCGCAGCGAGGACCCCGCGCAGATCTTCTCCGACATAGAGAAGGGCATAGCCGGTAAATTCGCTAATTACGAAATTATCCCGGACCGGAAGACCGCGATAAGGAAAGCTGTCTCCCAGGCGAAGAAAGGGGACATCGTACTGATAGCCGGCAAGGGCCACGAAACATACCAGGTGCTCGGGGACCGCACCATACATTTCAGCGACGCCGAGGAGGCCGCCTCGGCTATAAAAGCCGGGGGGGGGCCTGAATGCGTTTAAATACCGACCTGGGCACGCTCGCGGAGGCGGTGAAGGGGAAACTCGTCAAAGGGAACCCGGCAGCGCCGTTCGACGCCTTTATCACCGATACGCGCAAGCTGAAGGCCGGCGATTTCTTCTGGGCGCTGAAAGGCGCCTCCTACGACGCGCATGATTTTCTGGCGCAGACCATCCCGCTGGCGGTAAGCGGCTGGCTGGTCAGGGAGGACGTCCTTTGCGCGCGCGCCGGAGCCGCGGAAGGGCCGGTATTCTCCGTGACGAAAGACCAGCCGCCGTCCGTGGTGGCGGTGAAGGATACCCTGAAGGCCCTGCAGGACCTGGCCGCCTGGCACAGGCTGCGCTTCAAGATACCGCTGACGGCCATAACAGGCTCCAACGGCAAGAGCACCACCAAAGAGATGCTTAAGAGCATTTTCTCCGCGTCGGGCGAAACCTGCTCCAATCCCGGCAACCTCAACAACCAGTTCGGCCTGCCGCTCTCGCTCCTCGAGCTGCTTCCCGCCCACAAGTACGGGGTTTTCGAGCTGGGCGCCTCCCGCCGCGGCGATATCAAGGAAATAGGCGGGGTCGCGCGCCCTACCTGCGGGATAATCACCAATATCGGCCCGTCGCACCTGCAGTATTTCGGCGACATGGAAACCATTTACGAGACCAAGGCCGAGCTCGCCGGCTGCCTGGCGCCCGGAGGGCTCCTGGTCTACAATTACGACGACCGGTACCTCTCGCGCCTTAACGGCCGTGAATTCCCGAAGCTGACTTTCGGCAGGAGCCCGGAAGCGGACCTGCGCATTCTTGAGGGGGAAAACCTGCGCCTCGAATATGACGGCGCGCTCCTTGAGATGCCGCTGCCTCATTGCGGCGGGCATAATTACTTCAACGCGGCGGCCGCCGCCGGCGCGGCTATCGCGGCGGGCCTGGACTTCGCCGCGGTCCGCAAAGGCCTGGAGAACTACACGCCTCCGCCGATGCGGATGCAGGAGCTTAAGATAAACGGCGCCACCGTGATCCTGGACGCCTATAATTCCAACCCGCAATCCGTAGCTTCCGCCCTCAAAGAAATGTCGGCCAGGCCCAGGCCCCTGTTCCTCATGCTCGGCGACATGAAGGAGCTCGGAGAGCATTCGCAGCATTATCATACGGACCTGGGCGCTGCCCTCGCCCACATGGGGGCAAGTAAAATTTTCCTGGCCGGGCCGGAAATGCGCGCGGCCGCCGCCGCGTTCGCAAGGGCGGGGGGCAAAGGCCTGGCCTACGCCGAAACCCCGGAAGAGTGGATGCCGCAGGCGCGGGAACTCATCTCCGCCGGGAAAGGGTCCTTCCTGATAAAGGCCTCCCGCTCAATGAAATTCGAACGCATTATCGAGGGGCTGTAAATCCCCGCCCGGCCCGGGCGGCAGGACCGCCCGCGAGTATTGGCGCTTAAAAAATAATAAAATATAAGTACAAACGGCGGTTGCCGCGACCGGCAGGCCTTAATGTCTTTTTGCCAAGGAAACAATGCTTTATTACGTCTCGACCTTAAAAGACTTCTTCAGCCCGTTCAACGTTTTCCAGTATATAACCTTCAGGGCCGGCGGGGCCGTGATGACCTCGTTCATCCTGAGCCTGCTGTTCGGCCCCTGGATGATAGCGAAGCTGCGCAGCTACAAGATAGGGCAGGTACAGCGCACGGACGGCCCGCAGACCCACCTGTCCAAGCAGGGCACGACCACTATGGGCGGCCTGCTGATCTTCCTCACGCTCGTGATCACCACCTGCCTCTGGGCCAGGATGGACAACCGCTTCATACTGCTGCTGCTGTTCACCACCGTGGTGCTGGCCTTCGCCGGCTGGCTGGACGACTATACCAAGCTGGTACGGAAAAATCCGAAGGGCGCGTCCTCGGCGTTCAAGTTCTCCCTGCAGCTTTTCACGGCGCTCGTGGTAGTGGGCTACCTGGCCGCGTACCCGCCTAATACCCAGTACGCCACCTGCCTTTCCATCCCCTACACCAAGGAGCTTTCCCTGAACCTGGGCTTCCTCTACGCGGCCCTGGCCATGCTCGTAATAATAGGTTCCTCTAACGCCGTCAACCTGACCGACGGGCTGGACGGGCTGGCCGCGGGCTCTATTGTCTTCACCGCCCTCACTTTCGCGATACTGGCTTACTCCGCCGGCAACGTGAAAGTAGCCTCTTACCTCAAGATAATCTACGTCGAAGGAGCCGGTGAAATAGCCGTTTTCCTGACCGCGATGATAGGATCCTGCCTCGGGTTCCTGTGGTACAACGCGTACCCGGCGGAGGTCTTCATGGGGGATACAAGCTCGCTCTTCCTGGGCGGGGCCATCGGCACCGCGGCCATCGCGGTAAAGCAGGAACTGCTGCTGCCGGTGGCCGGCGGGATATTTCTGCTTGAAACGCTTTCAGTGATACTCCAGATGGGCTCATACAAGATACGGAACAAGAAGCGCCTTTTCCTTATGGCGCCCATACACCATCATTTTGAGCTTAAGGGGATAGCCGAATCGAAAGTTACGGTACGCTTCTGGATAGTCGGCATCATGCTGGCCCTTGTAGCGCTTTCCTCGCTTAAGATACGCTAGTCGCCCGCGGTCCGGGCCTGTGATACTTATGTTCGATCCGGAAAAATTCAAAGGCGGTAAAGCCCTCGTGATCGGGGCCGGCAGGTCCGGCGCGGCCTGCGCAAACCTGCTGGCCTCCAAAGGCTTTAAAGTGCTGCTTACCGAGCAGAAAAAAGCCGCGGAGCTGGGCGGGAAACTTAAAGGCCTTTCCCGCTCCGTAGAGGTGGAGACCGGCGGCCACGGCAAAGGCGTTTTCACCTGCTCCTTCGCCGTAAAAAGCCCCGGGATGGCGCATTCGAGCCCCCTTATCGCGGCCCTCAGGAACAAGAAGGTCCCGCTTTTCAGCGAGATCGAGATAGCGCTGGCATTCTCGAAGGCGGGCAGGCTGCTGGCCGTGACCGGCACTAACGGCAAGACGACCACCACCATGCTGCTCGCGGAAATAATGAACGCGGCCCTGCGCCCCGGCGCCCGCGCGCTGCTTTGCGGCAACGTCGGCATACCGGCGGCGGAAGCCGCCCCCAGGGCCCGCCCGCGCGACGCCGTGGTAATGGAAGTCTCCAGCTACCAGCTGGAGGACAGCAGCTATATAAAACCGGACGCCGCCTGCGTGCTCAACATCACTCCCGACCACCTGGACCACCACGGCGGCATGACGGGCTATGTGGAAGCCAAGACGAAGATCTTTAAATTCCAGGACCCCGGCGGCTGCTGCGTTTTCAACTACGAAGACCCGGCCTGCCGCCGCCTGGCCAGGGCCTGCCCGTCGAAAGCGGTTTTTTTCTCGTCCAAGAGCTCCGGCGGACGCCTGGACGCCTGGGCGGCGGGGGGCAAGCTGTTCTTCCGGACCGGAAAAACGGCCGCCGCTGTAAAGCCGCCGGCCCTTCCCGGAGCGCATAACCTGGAGAACGCTATGTGCGCCGGCCTGATGGCGCTGCACTGCGGGGTACGGCCGGCGGTCATAAAAAAAGTTTTCGCGTCTTTCCGCGGCGTCGAGCACCGCCTTGAACCCGCCGGCTCGGTCCGCGGCATAGGTTTCATAAACGACTCCAAGGCCACCAACGTGGATTCCACCCTGGTGGCGCTGAAGGCATTTGGCCGGGCTAAGAACGTCTGGCTTATCCTTGGCGGCCAGGATAAAGGGACTCCCTACGCCCCGCTTATACCCTTTATCCGCAAAACCGTGAAGGCCGTGCTCACCATCGGCGCCGCCGCGGGAAGGATAGAGAAAGAGCTGGCCGGGACCTGCCCGGTGCTCACTTCGGTAACCATGGAGCACGCCTGCCGTTCCATACTGGAACTCGCCTCTCCCGGCGATACAGCCCTTTTCTCCCCGGCCTGCGCCTCGTTCGACCAGTTCAGGGATTTCGAGGACCGGGGACGCAGGTTCAAAGCCTTCGTAAAAACTCTTAGATGACGCTCCGCGCCCGCAGCCGGCGGCAAAAATAGATCTTACTATGGATTTCGCCTCTAAACGCAAAAAACCGGTATACAACACGCTGTCCCGCCGCAGCCTCAAGTACGTAGACTATCCGGTCTTCTTTATAGTCGCCGCGCTCCTCATGCTGGGACTGGTATCGCTTTTTTCGGCCAGCGCGCTCTATGCGGGCAATAAAGGCCTTGATTCCCTTTTTTACGCCAAGAAACAGGCTCTCTACATACTCCTCGGCCTGGGAATGATGGCGGCGGCGGCGAGGATAGACCTTGAGAAGGTCCGCCCTTACCTGAAGGTCGTGGTTATAGCGACAATTGCCCTGCTCGGCATAACGCTGGCGATGCCGCCGGTAGCGCATGTCCGCCGCTGGATACCGCTCGGCTTCATGAAGCTGCAGATGAGCGAATTCGCGAAGCCCGTGCTGATACTTTACCTGGCGGATTTTTTCGACAGGAACATAAGCCGGGTGCAGGCCGACTGGCGCGAACTGCTTAAACCCATGGCGGTCGCGTTAATAATGCTGGGCCTCATCGCGGCCGAACCGGACCTTGGCACCCCCATGCTGCTTTTTACGGTCACCCTTGCCGTTTTCTTCGCCGGGGGAGTAAAACTGCGCTATATTTTTACCCCTATAGCGGCGGCTGTCCCGGTCTTCATAGAAGAAATGCTGCGCAAGCCTTACCGCATAGCCCGTCTCAAGAATTTCCTTTCGCCCTGGAGCGACGCTTCAGGGACCGGGTACCAGCTGGTGCAGTCGCTGCTGGCGGTCGGTTCGGGCGGCTGGTTCGGCAAGGGGATCGGGGCCTCAAAGCTTAAGCTGTACCTGCCGGAGCCGCACACCGACTTTATCTTCCCGGTAGTTTCCGAGGAGCTGGGGCTGGTCGGCGGACTTTTGATAACCGGGCTTTTCGCCGCGCTGCTGCTGAAGGGCGCAAAAATAGCACGCAGCGCCCCGAGCCTCTACACGGCGCTGGCCGCCCTCGGCCTTACGCTGGTCATCTCGCTCCAGGCTTTCTTCAACCTCTCCATGGCCATAGGCCTTATACCGACAAAAGGAATTCCACTGCCGTTCTTCTCCTACGGCGGGTCCTCGATCCTGTCTTCCATGATAA
>JAJZVJ010000187.1 GCA_021845705.1 bacterium | reverse complement strand
CGCCGGCGCCAATTCCAAGTCGGCCCTGGACGCCGACCTCGGGGCCCTCTACAGGCTTACGCGCCGGTGGACCCTGGGCGCGGCCGTAATGAACACCCTGCAGGCGGACATGGCCTTCAGCAGCTCGGACAAGGACAAGATCCCTATGAAGACCAGGCTGGGGGCTTCCTACAAAAGCCTCTGGATGGTGCTCGCCGCGGACGCCAGGCTGCAGAAAGCCCCGGACGGGAGGCTGGATAAGCAATTCGTCTTCGCGGCGGAAAAGACTTTTCCCAGCCTGGACAGGGGCGATATCGGCGTAAGGGGCTCCCTGGGCGCCGGCGACAGGGAATTCAAGCAGGTAACCCTGGGCCTTTCCTATAAGATACAGAAGATACAGTTCGACTACGGCTTTTCCCTTCCGCTCGGAACCGTGAAACAAACCTCCGGCAACCACAAACTGGCCCTTACCTACCATTTCGGCAGCCCCACGCAGTCCGAGCTCGCGGAGAGCGAGCTTCTCGACCAGTACAAGCGCCTGCGCGAGGCCCAGAATTACAAAAGCCCGCGCGACACCGCGAGCCTCAACGACCCGCGGCTCGCCGAGGTAAAGGAGCAGGTGAGAAAAGAGGATTTCTATACCGCCAACAAACTTCTGCTTGAAAAAGCTAACGACCTCCTGCCCGATTCCTCCGTGGTCAATCTGACGCGCCGCCTTTCTACCGTGGCGGCTTTCTACCCTTCACTGGCCGTGGAAGGCCGCCAGAAGCAGCCCTGGGAGAAGCTCCTTTCGGACGGAGTCAGGAACTTCATAAACGGCACGGACCTGCGCGCCATGAAGCAGCTCGCCTACGCGCAGAGCCTTAACCAGCAGGATTCCGCCCTCTCGTCCTTCCTGGACCGGGCCGGGGAGATCGCCCGCATAACACCCGACAAGGTTCCCGCGGATTTCAGCAGGGGCTGGGCCGAATTCAAGATGTCGGAATCCGACGATTTCTATACGAAAAAACTTTACTCCGAAGCGCTGCGGAAACTTGACGAGCTGCTGGACATAGAGCCGAATTACCTTATGGCCCTCAAGAAAAGCGGCTCGTGCAACTATATGCTGGGCAACTACGCGCGCGCGGCGTTCGACTGGGATAAGGCCTTCAAACTGAGCCGGACCCGCTTGAAAAGACCAAGCTCGGCAAAATGACCGAGGAGGCCAGGGCAAAACAGGGCAAATCCGCCGCCTGGGAGCCCGCGGCAGCCCCGGCCGGAGATACGGCTTACGACGAGAAGACTGCGGCCCCCGCGCCGGCCAACGACGCGCGCGAGATAGAAAAGATCTACCAGTCCGGCGCGGACTTCTACGCCAAGGGCGATTACGGCAAGGCCGCCGACGCGTTCAGGAAAATACTGACGCTGGACCCGCAGAACAGCCAGGCAAAAAAAGCGCTGGAAAGGATTATACGGCTGTCGCAGTAGAAGGATGCGCGGAAAGCGGTTTTGCCGCCGGCCCGGGGGGAGCCGTGCCAGGCTGCCGCGGCTCTGTTTTTCGGAGGTGAATTATAAACCTTTTCCATAAGTTCAGCGCGGCCCTGGCGGCGGCCTCCCTTACGGCCGTCCTCCTGCTTTGCGGAATATTCTTCAGTTTCCAGCGCGCCACGGTACGGGTATCGCAGAGCGAGCGCCTTGAGGCGATGTCCCAGGCCGCGGCGGCTATGCTGCGCGAAGCCGAACTGGCCTCCGACCCGCTTATGGCAGTGGACTACCTCTCCGGCCTCTGTACCTCCAGGCCTGAACTTGCGTCCTGCGAACTTGATATCGGCCGCGGGCTCCACCCGGTAAAGACCCGCCGCCGCGCCGCGCCTGTTCCCGCGGCCGGCATAATAAAGAAAGACATTAAAGGCAGGCTCTTTTCCGCGCGCCTTAACTTTTCAGCGGAAGCCCTTGAGCGGGAACGAACTTCGGCGATGGCCGGCATCTACAGGAACCTGGCGGCCGCCTTCGCGGCGGCTATGGGGGCCGCCGTTATCATAGCGCTTATACTTGCCCGCAGCCTTACCAGGCGCCTGAAACGCCTGGCCGCCGAGGCAGCGGCTGTAGGGGAAGGGCGCTTCGGAGCTAAAACCGACGCCGGCGGCTCAGACGAAGTTTCCGAACTTGCCGCCTCCCTGAACGCCATGTCCGACAGGCTGCTGGAACTGGAGACCATGAAGAAGAATTTTACCGCTTCGGTCACCCACGAACTCAGGTCGCCTTTGGGCGTAATAGAGACCTACGCGGCCATGCTGCTCAAGGAGAAGGACAGTTTCAGGCCGGAAGACGCGGAAATTTTCCGCCGGATAAAGGAGAACGCGGTCCGCCTTGCCAACTTCGTAACAGCTATGCTCGACCTGGCAAAGATAGAGCGCGGAAAAATGGAACTGCGCCCTACCCGCGAAGACCCGCTGGCGCTCACCCGCGACGCCGCCGATTTTCTGCGCCCCAAGGCCGCGGAAAAACAGGTCTCCCTTAGCGTCGAAACCGGGGAGACAGGGGCGCTCGCGGAAGTGGACAGGGAACTGCTGACGCACGCCCTGACCAATCTGATCTCGAACGCGGTGAAATTTACGCCGCAAGGCGGGAAAGTCACGGTCAGGGCGTCTTTTGCCGGAGGGAAATACCGCGCGGAAGTGGAAGATACCGGCCCGGGCCTGGACCCGGGCGAAGCGGAAAAACTTTTCCTGCCGTTCTCGCAGGGCTCCGCCGCGCCAGGTCATGGAGGAACCGGCCTGGGCCTGGCCCTGGCAAAGTCCATCGCCGAGCTCCACAAAGGCGCCCTGGGCTGCGGCCCGGCCCCGGGCGGCGGCGCCCTTTTCTGGCTGGAGATACCGGCCAAGGCCGCTGAACAGGCGCCGGCAGCGTAGCCCCGCAATAACTTTGTAACGTGCTTAATATAGAATAATAGTGTGCCTATGAAACTCATTTTACGCCTCATCGCCGTTTCACTGTTCTGTATCTCCGCCAGCGCCGGGGCCGAGGACCCGGCGGCCGCCTCTCCCAGCGCGCAGGCCGCGCAGCTCTCGGCCAGCATGCAGGAGGACGTCTCGCGCCTGCTGGAGCAGCTTGTGGGCCGCGGCCGGGCCCGCTCCTTCGTCACCGTGGAGGGGGAAATACTTTTAAAGGGCAAGACCGAATCCGGCCCGCCCTCGGAAGAGACCCTGACGCTGCCCGGCTACGCCTCCGTGAATATCCTGGAGAAGACCGGCGAATACCTTAAGCAGCAGCGCGAAGAGACCCAGCACAGCAGCGAATTCCATATAAAAAAGCTCTCCGTCTCCCTTGTATTCGACAGAAGCGTGCCGGACACACGGATCACCGCCATCAAGCTTATGATCTCCGACGTCCTGCGGCTGAGCGAAGCGCGCGGCGACAGTATAATAACCGCGAAAGCCGAAATGCTGCCCTGGTGGAAAAGCGCGCTGGAAGCGCCGGAGATCCGCCCTGTGCTCATCGCCTCGCTTTTCGGTGCGCTGGCGCTTGCGGTACTGCTGCTTTTCGGCTACATCCTGGCCTCCAAACTTCTGAACGGCTTTGTGGACTACGCCCGCATTAACGCGCCCTCGCCGGCCGGGGCCGCCGCGGGCGGGCTCGCAGGGCCCGGGGCCGGAGCGGAAACGGGCGGAGAGGAGTTCGGGGACATAATAGACGTGGAATCGCGCGCCGCTTCCGGCGGCGCCCTGCTTACCGCCGGCTCCGCCTTCGAATTCCTGGAGAAACTGCCGCCCGCCGAAGCCGCCGAGCTGCTCTCCGATATCCCGGACGAGGACGCGGCCATAATAATAGCGAACCTGGCGGACCGCAAGCCTCACATCTCCTCTAAAATACTCCTGGCGCTGCCGGCCGGGAAGAAACAGTCCGTCTCGGGACAGCTTCTTACCCTGAAACAGGCCGAACCTGAAAGAGTTTACGAGATAGAGAACGACCTCCGGCTTAAACTTGAAAAGAGCCTCAAAGGCGCCGAAAAACTGGGCCGGCTCCTTTCGCTGGTGAACGAAGCCGACCGCTCCGAGATAATGGAAAATCTTGCCCGCTCCAACCCCAAGGGTTCGGAAGAACTCCGCCGCAAGATGGTGACCTTCGACGACCTCTGCCGCCTGGACGAAAAGAACCTGCGCCCGCTGGTAGTCTCGGTCCCCTACGCGGACTGGGCCGCGGCGCTTGCCGGCGCGGGCGAGACCGCGGTGGGCAATGTCACCCGCCTGATGCCTGAAGACGTAAGGCTTATAGTCAAAGACCTGATGGCGGGCCGCCCGGAAGAGGAAAAGGTGGCCGTAGCCAGGGCGAAGATAATTTCCGGAGCGATGGACCTTAATTACCGCGGCAGGATAGTAATAAAGGAGCCCGCATGAGCCGGCCCTCCGACGCTTTCAGTTCGGAGATGGACTATCTCTGGCGCGCCGTGGGCGAAGCCCAGGACGCTTCGGCGCGGGCGGCCGCCGAACGCGCGGAGGCCGGCGCAAGCCTTAAAAGCGCCTCGGCCAGAGCGCTCCGCCTTGAAAAGCTGCTGGCGGAAACGAAGGAGAGGGAGCAGAGCCTTAAGAACGAAATTGACGAGCTGAAAGCTTCTATCAAACGCGACTCTGAAACTTTGGCGAACGCCGCCGGGAGGGCGAAGGAAGCGGCGGAACTGAAAGGCGCCCTCGCAAAAAAAGAGACGCTGAACAAACTCCTCGACGCGGACCTGGCCGCCCTCCGCTCCGAAGCTTCGGCCCTGCGGGACGCTCTAGCCGCCCGCGACGCGGCTATCGAGGCCTTTAAAGAGAAGACGGCCGGCCTCCTGGCCCTGCCGGAACTGGCCCGGGTACTCCGCGAAGACTGCAAACTCTCGGGCAAGCAGAGATCCGTCTACGAGCACCTCCTCGAGCGCATAGAGACGGATAAGCGCGCCGCGGAGGCCGCGGCCGCCGCGCTGGCTGACGCCGCCGCGCGCGAAACCGCCTTAAAGACCGCGCTGGAATCCTCCGAGAACGCGCTTTCCGGCCTCCGCGCCGAACTTGCCCGCAGGCAGGGGGAACTGGCCGCCGCGGAAGCCTCCTTTGCCGAAGCCTGCGCCAGGGAAAAGCTAACGGCCGGAGAAAAGGCCGCGCTGGAAGGACGCGCCGCGGGTCTTAAAACAGCTCTGGGCGAGCGCGAAGAAGCGCTTAAGGCGGCTATTACGGAATCCGCCGCGCTGCGGGCTGAATTCGACGCTCTTAAACTTGAAACTGAAAGGCTGCGCGGCGCCGCGGACGACCAGGCTTTAAGGACCCAGGAACAGCGTTCCAATTTTACAGGCGCGGTAGCCCAGATCTTTGAACTTCAGAAACGCGCCGCCGCGCTTAAAAGCGCGCTTGGCTCGGCCCAGGAAGAGAACGCCGCCCTCGCCGCCGAACTCAAAGAGCGGGCCGCGGACCTCGAAAAGGTGAACGGCCTTTTCCGCGAAGCGAAGAACGGCCTGGGCATCCAGACCGAAGCCGCCAGAAGGGCGGGGATAAGGATAAAGTCCCTTGAGGGAGAGATCGAAGCGCTTAAAACAAAGCTGGCCGCGTCCGCGGAGTATGCCGCCCGCGTCCTGAAAACAGTGGGAGACAGGGACCTCGAGATAAACAAGCTCCGGGAGGACCTGAAAAAGATCGAAGAACTGGAGATAGAGAACGAGGACCTGCGCCGCAAGAACATAAAGTTCTCGGGCTTCCTGAAAAGGGAGCAGACGGATTTTAACGGGAAAATGATATCTTCGCTGGAAAGGGCCGCAAAAGACCTGAAGACCTTTAACCTGCGCATCCCGG
>JAJZVJ010000186.1 GCA_021845705.1 bacterium | reverse complement strand
GCGCTTTTTTATGGACGGAAAAAACGATAAAAAGAAAGAGTCCATAGACGAGATACTTTCGGACCTTAACGGCCTGCTTAACAAGATGCCGTCCATCCTGGACGGTATAAAAATGCCGGAGATGCAGCCGCTGGAACCGGCGAAACCCGCTCCGGCTCCCGAACCACGACCTGATAAACCCAAGGCGGATGAGAATATTCCCGCTGCGGGCGATGAAGGCGATAAGACCGTGGTTTTGCAGCCTTTTTCCGGCCTCTCCGAAGGTGCAGAGGTCCCGCTTGAGACCCCCGCCGAACCCACCCCTGTCCCGGCCGGGCCGGACGATATGGATAAAACCGTGGTTTTGGAGCCTTTTTCCGGCCTTCCCGAAGGTTCTGAAGCCCCGGAGCTTAATGTTTCCGCGCAGGCTCCCGTGACCGAAGAGGAAAAACCTGTAGTAGTGGAGAATTTCCCGGCTCCCGCAGAAGGCGCGCCTTCCGCAGAACAGGAAAAGCTGGTCCCGCAGAGCCTTGGTGATTTTATGTTCGGCGCGGAGGCAGAGGCCGAGGCAAAGGACGAAACCAGGCCCGCTCCCGCTATGGAAGTGGTTCCGGAGGTCCCGGCTGAACCGGCCTCCGTGCCGCCTTCCACGGAAGAGGCCGGCGGCGCCCCTGTTCCCGCCGCGGACGAGGCCCCCGCCCCGGAAGCTTCCCTTTCAGGGAGCGCTTCCGAAGAACTTATCTTCGATTCTGGCGCCACGGACCCTTTTGGCGACGGCGAAAACAGGTCTGAAAAAGGGACGGGATCCCGGGCATACGACACCACCAAGGATTTCGGAGTTCCGGACATAGATTCGCTCATGCAGATATCGGCCGGGGAAAACGCCCGGGCGGAAGAGCCCGCGCAGCCGCTCCCCGAGGAGGCTATCGTTCCCGGGCCCATACCATCCGAAGGCGGGCAAAAAGAAGAACTTTCGTTCCCGGACCTGGCCGGGATAGAAGAGCAGCTGATAGCGGACGCTCCGCAGGGAGGGATGATGGGACCCGATGAACCCAAAGAGGAAAAAACCGGGATCACGCCTCCTGGAACGGAGGCTCCTTCCGCCGGAACTCCGGAGCCGGTCATTGAACAGGAAGTGAAACCTGAAGCTTCTTTTGAGGCGTTTACTATTGAACCCTCATCCGGGGACTCCGTCCCCGCCGTGGATGCCGGGGAACCTTTTGCCCCTGAACAGCCAGCCGGACCCGGCGCCGTGTCTTCCGGAGAGCAGCAGTCCCCTTTCCTGGAGCCCGCGGCCGCAGATACGGAAGCCGTTCCGGGAACGCAGCTGCCGGCGGCCGAAGCGCCCGCGGCCAGCCCAGGGCTGGAAGTTGTGCAGCCCATCCAGTTCGGGTCGGGGGATGAAACGCCCGCTGCGCCCGGCCTGGAACTGGCTCCCGGCATAAATCTTAGCGTCGGAATCCCCGCTTCTTCCGCCAACCCGGAAGAAACCCTCCCTGGCGGTCCCGGAGTGGAACTTGGCGGGCCGGCTTCGCAGCCCCCGTCCGGGGATGAAACGCTGGTGGTAGCGCCGCAGGCAGCGCCTTCGGGAGAAGAAGAAAAAACCGTCATTTTCCAGGTAAACCCCGATACTACCACAAGGGCCCAGGCTAAAGACCTCGCGTCTCTTTCCTCCAAGAATGTGCCGCAGGGGATCCCTGAGGACCGTATCCGCGTGGTGGCTTTCCTCTATTCGCCGGGGGACGAGGCTCTTTGCGCGACCGTGCTGGCGGAGCTGGATGCTATCTGCCTGAAGTCCGCGGCCAAGCCGATGTTCATCAAGCGTGCTTACGTGCAGGTCTGCGACATCGATTCCAATTCCAACTTCGTGCACCAGTCCGTCCAGGACGCCGGAGCCGTCGGGCTTGTCTGCGTGGGAGCGATCCCGCCGGAGAAGCTTTACGAGATAGAGAACGTTTTCTCCTCCTCCGGAGGATTCTTCAGGCATTATGACTCGTCGACTTTCGGCCATTCATCAGCGCTCGACCTCGTGGCGGACCTTATAGTCCGGTAAACCTATGCTTAAAAAATGGGACATCGCCCCCGCGCCCAGCGAAAAAAATCCCGGCCGCCATAAACTCCTGATAAAAGGGGAGATGAAAGATATCTTCCTGATAGTCAAGAAACTCGGGAGCCTTTGTTCCCGCCCGGAAAAGACCTCCGGGGATTTCAACTTCGTGATCTATATTTCCAAACTGGAAATGGATACGATGAAGAGGCTTAAGGCCATAACCTCGGAACTCAGCGGCCCGGCGGTAGAAGAGGCGGACGATTTCGCCGCGGAGCCGGTACCGTTCGATTCACCTAAACCTAAACTTAAGACCGGGCCGGTACCTCCCATGGAACAGCCCCGCCAGGCGCCGGCTCCCGCGCCGGCCCCTGCTCCCGCGCCGGTAGCGCAGCAGCCGCAGCCGGCTCCGAGGGTTCAGGCGCCTCCTCCCGCCGCCGCCCCGGCGCAGCCGCCGGCGGATTCCCCTTCCGCCACCAGGCCCCGCGGTAATTTCGTTCCTTCCGCGGCCAACCGCGCAAAAAAGGAGGACGTCCCCATAGCCGCGGCGCCGGCCCCTAAAGCTGCCGAGGGGTCTTCAAGGATAAAGGCTAAGTGGTCCATGGAGCTGCCGCTTATCCCCACCTATAGTTTTCAGACCCTGGTGGCCGGTTCGCACAACCGCTTCGCGCACGCGGCCGCCATGGCCGTTGTGGAAAACCCGGGCGTCATCTATAACCCGCTGCTGCTTTTCGGCGTTCCCGGCACGGGCAAGACCCATTTCGTGAATTCCATCTCGTACGGGCTTTCCGCCTCCATCGGGCAGAGCAATATCTTCGTGACCGACGGTATAAAGTTCTCGAAAGGCGTGGAGCTCGCGGTAAAAGAGGGGACCATCGGGCGCCTTGAGGAGCTTTTCGCCAAAGTGAAGGTCCTGATAATCGACGACGTCCACCTGCTTATGATCTCGGACGCCAACAGGAAGTATATTTCCAAATGGCTTAACGATTTTGTCGCGCAGAACAAACAGGTGGTGGTGACCTCCGTTTTTCCTCCCAAATCCCTCGCGGGCCTGGAGGAGGCCGTAGGCTTCCAGTTCACGCAGGGCTGGATGGTGGACCTTAAGATGCCGCAGTCGCAGGCCTATAAATCCATTCTTAACCAGCTCATGCAGGGGCTGGAGATCAAGCTCTCCGACGATGAGGCCAATAACATCTTCGTAGGCGGCCTTACCCCTTTCAGCGAGGTGGTCAAGGACCTGGAGGACATGAAGAAGCTGGAAAAATTCGTGGTCAACGCTATGAACAGCCTGTCCCACGCCCAGCTCCTGGATATGATCCTGGGCTTCGGCGAGACCCCGGCGGGGGGGGATATTACCGAGGAAGATACGCACCACGCTTCCGCCTGGCAGCCGACCACGAAGGATACCTGGTTCAAATGGGGCATTTTTCACCCGAAAAGCATGCGCCGCGAGGCGGAGTTCGCGCTTTTCAGCCTGCATGAGATGGGCCGTGAGCTGGGGCTCAATACCGAGTGGAGCCAGGTCTTTATAGAGGAATATAACTCCGACGAGCTTTACGGCACGCCCTTCCAGATAGGCAATTACGCCAGCGAGCGCAACGTGAACGGGGCCATAATACTCGGGCCGCAGCCGACCTCCGCGCTGGGCGCCCAGGAGGCGGAGTTCAGGCACATCACTTACAAGATCCTGGACAGTTTTCTGGTGAAGAGCTCCTGGCTGCCCTGCGAGAAACTGAAATCCAAGGCGGCTTACGCAAAGATCCTTATGGACCTGGTCTAAGACATGATAGCAGAACTTATAGGTGCGGGCACGCTGGGCGCCGCGGGCGCTTTCGGCGCCTATTGGTACCTTAAATTCCGCGACGTCCTCCCTATGGAAAGTTCCCTGCGCTCTTCGCAGAGAACCCTGGCAGACTTTACGGCGTTCACCAGGGAGACCATGGAGCGGGCCTTCGCCCCGGAGCAGCCCGAGCAGTACGGCGACATAGCAGGCTACTACCTGGTAAAGCTGCACAAATCTTTCCAGGACAGCTCCATCCTGGTTTTCGAGAAGGAGCCGGGACAGTGGCGCCTGATAAATTACCTTAAGCATTTCAAAGCGGAACCCAAGCTGCTGACCTCCTATAAATGGAGCGCGTTCGACCGCTGCCTGGCCGAAGGGGAGCTGCTCCGCTTCGACGATGTCCGGACCGGCGACTACCAGGCTGTGGAAGAGCTTCTCGCCGTCTTCGGCGTAAAGGCCGCGCTGATGTGCACTTTCCGGCCCGCGGCCGGCGCCCCCGAGCGGCTTATCCTGTTCGGCGCGGAGAGCCCGGCTTTATTCGGCGCCGCCCAGCCCTACCTGCGCTTCGTAGCCTCCCAGCTTTCGTCCATTTCCAAGGTATCGGATAAGGTCTTCTCGCTTAAAAAAGAATCCGAACAGCTCAAGAGCGAGATAAACGCCATGGTCAAAGAGCTGGACGTAGCGGGTTCCAGGCTGATCCAGCGCGCGAGGGAGCGCAAGGCCCTGTACGAGGTGGTGACGAAGGTCACCGCCCCGGACCAGGACGCGCAGGGCGGCTGCTCCGCCATCCTGAACATCGTAGCCAAGATGGTGGAGGCCGATGTGGTGGCGAACCTTCTCTTCGACGAGGCGAAGGGCGAACTGGTGGTCAGTCCCGGTTCTTACGGCATCCCCGACGCGGACCGCATGCTTTACAGCATCCCGGTCAGCAACCACGCAAGCGCCTCCGTGCGGACGTTCCTCAGCCGCAAGCCTTTCATAACGGAAGACGCGCAGAACGACCCGGACGTCCTGAGCCGGTACGCCAAGCTCTGGGAGATCCATTCCCTGATGATCGTCCCCATTTCGCTGCACGGGCGTATAATAGGCGTTATGCGCGTGGGCAGCCGCCGCAAGGATTTCTTCACCCCGGACCAGCTGGAGTTCCTTACGATAATCGCCGATGAGCTGGCGATCATCATTGAGATGGTCACCCTTTACGAGAACCTCTCCAGGACCGCGGACGAACTGGCCCAGCTGAACCGGCTTAAGGACGAGTTCCTGGCCACCGTCAGCCACGAGCTTAAGACGCCGCTGACCACCATTAAAGGGTTCGTGTCGGTGATCCTGAGCGGCGAAGTCGGTCCCCTGAACGAGCAGCAGACCAATTTCCTTAACGTTACCGACCAGTCGGTGAACCGCCTGACGCATCTTATCTCGGACCTGCTGGACCTTTCCCGCCTTAACGGGAAGGTGGAGATGGAGTTCCAGAAGCTGGACCTTACCGAGCTGGTGCGCAATTCCGTTTCCTCGGTCCTGCTCAAGGCCAAGGAGAAGAACGTTTCGCTCACCAATGAAACGGCCAAGAACCTGCCGCAGGTGAAAGCGGATATCAGGTGGATAGGGCAGGTAGTGGACAACCTGCTGATAAACGCCATAAAATACGCCGGCCCCGGCGCCAAAGTCAAGATCTCAGGCTTTGATAAAGGGGAGGTAGTAGTGATCTCCGTGGAGGACGACGGGCCCGGGATACCGCTGGAAGAACAGAAGATGGTCTTTGAAAAATTCTACCGCGGTAAAACCAGCGCCAGCCAGGTCCCGGGTACCGGCCTGGGCCTCGCCATCTCTAAATCCGTGGTGGAGAAGCATGGCGGCAAGATCTGGCTGGAGTCCAAGACCGGGAAAGGCGTAAAGTTCTGTTTCGCCCTTCCTATCGCCAAGGACCAGGGGACCTAAGGAAGGTAAATAAGCATGAAAAATTTAGCCAAAACGCTGCTCCCGGTC
>JAJZVJ010000185.1 GCA_021845705.1 bacterium | reverse complement strand
GGTTATCGTCGTTGGTGAACGAATACTGCACGGAGACGGTGTCCTTGCCTTTCTTGCCTTTCTCGGCCTGGTAGATAAGCTCGGCGGCCACGTCCTTGGGCTCCACCAGCTGCACGAACACCTTGAGTATTTCAGCGTATTTCAGGTCGCTCTTGCTGTCGCCGGCTATCACCCTTGAGAGCAGTTCGGACTTGGTCTTCCAGTCGGGGGCGGTGCGTATCTTGATAACGTCGAGAACCAGCCTGGAAGCGGTCCTGCAGAAGGAATTGACCTGATTCATAACGCCCTGCTCATCCTGGGAGTTCATAGTTACGCCAAGGACTTTTTCAATGTCGCGGAGCTTGTTCTTTATCCTGCCGTCCTGCCCTACGCTGGAGACCGACAGGACTTTCTTCATCATCGCGCTGGAAGCCGAGTCCAGGGAGTTGAAGAAGGCCTTTATGATCATGTCGGCGGGGGCCGAGATTATGTCCAGCACGGCTTTCTCGTTGAACATCACCGCGAAGGACATGAACGCGGCTTTATAGGTGGGGGAACCGGATGGGGTCTGTTCCCCGGTCGCGGGGTCCACGGTATAGGTTACGGGGGTTTTGGGCTGTATCGCGTCCACCGGGATGGCGGCCGAGGAACTGCCGCCGTCGCCGCGGGTCCCTACGTAGCGCATGATATCGTTAACTCCGTTAAGTATTTCCCGGGCCGAAGACTCGCTGTGCCTTATCTCGCCTTCGAACTGCTCGTACACCATCACCGGGGCGCCCACCTTCCCGGAAACTTCGGTATTGAAGACGGTTATCTCGCGGTGGCTGTTGTGCCTCGCCACGGTCCCGACGAAGGGGATGTGGAGCAGGTCATGGGCCGTATCCCTGGAGCTCTGGTTTATGTGGATGGTCTCGGGGCTGCCCGGGGTGTGCACGGTCTGGTAATTATGGGCCGTGGTATGGTCGTAATCGCTCACGACGGGGATGTGGATAGTGAAGTCGTTGGCGGTTTCATGGTAGCCGTTCTGCCCCGCGTAAGCAGGCTGTATGCCCAGCTTATGGTCCCACTCGTTCTGCATGTTCTGCAGCTCGGTCTCGTCGGTAACGCTGTTATGCCCGGGCAGGAAGTTCATGCCGAGGGCCAGCTTAGCGAGGGCGCCGATGTTCTTAAGTTCGCCGTTGGTAAGGAGTTTGGCCAGGGTGGTCATCTGCTCTTTGTTCTGCGGGTCCAGGACGAACTCGAGAAGGACTTTCTTGCCCTTGGTGTCCGAATGCGTAAGCCCCATGCTGGCGTAGGTATATTCCTCGAACTTGGAAGCTATTATCTTGCCCGCCGCCCCGCCCACCACGCTGCCCAGCTGGGAAGTAAGCGCGCCGGTCAGGTTGTCCAGGGCCACGGTGACGGGCGCTATGGTGACACCCACCGAACCGCCTACCGAGAGGATCCTGGCCTGGTCTATGCGCAGGCGCACGCGGAGCTCTTTGTCGCTCAGTTTGGAGATGGATACGCTGGGAAGGCGCTGGTTTTCCACACCGAAGGAGACGCTGACGCTTACGTTGCCGTAGCCGCCGGATACCGTAGGCGTGAAGCCGGTCCAGAGGGTGACGGGGATCTTCCACACCTCGCCGTTCTTCATGGCGGAAAACCGGTCGGCCCTGAAAGGAAGCACCGTTTTGTATTTTAAGATATTGGCGTACTGCTTAAGTTCGCTGCAGGCTTTCTTCCCGGCAAGGGGCCGGATGACCATGGAGGAACCTTCCAGCCTGACGCCGCCCACTATGGAGACCCCGGCCGACTGCGCGAGGTCGAGCAGGGTCCTCTCGGAACTGAGTTCAAGCTTGAGGCTCGCTTCATCCACAAGGGCGAGCGTTTTGTCCGGGTACCTGTGGAACCTGCGGTTGGCGGACCCTGCCACGCTCCCGAGGTTCTCGGCTTCGTAGCCGTATTCTATAGGCAGCGCGATGTCCTCGCAGGCGTCTTTTTTGCTTATCCCGGTGTAAAGGTCGTCCCAGAAATTCTGCTCGCCGGCCCCGGGGGTTTCATATTCCACGGCATGCCACGCGGGCGGTACCTGGGGCCCGGAGGGGACGGGTTCGTCCTCGCTTTTAAGGGAAAGGCCCTGGGCCTGTTTTACCAGGCTGTCCCAGACGCCGGGAGTTTGTTCGGCGCTTGCGTTTATGATGTTAAGGCCGGAAATCGAAAGGATGGAAGTGCAGATAAGAGTGCTTATTATTTTCACGCTGTAACCCCTTGCGCTAAACTTTCAGGATACCGCTCTGCTTCCTTAATAGTATAGCCGCGCCGGGGAAAAAAGATAAGTGTCAACGTGCCCACCGGGGCAAAGTTAATGGACCCACGCGGGGATGAGCACAAAGGCCTCTTAACCCCCGCTCTTTGGGCCTGATAAAAGAAGAAGGCCGGGGATGTACCCGGGCCTTTCTTCTTGCGGCCGCGGCCGTTAACCGCGGAGTTTGGCGTTGAAGTTCTTTGTCAGCTTATCCAGGATGGCCGTCATGCGGGCGCCGACCTCGGCGTCGTTAAGGGTCTTTTCCATGGAGGAGAAAGTGAAGCGGACCGTAAGGCTGCGGAAACCGGGCGGGATGTTCTTGCCCTTGTAAACGTCTATCAGCCGCGCCGAGGCCAGGTCCTGCACCCCCGGGAAAGTGCGCTCAAGCTCGTGCCACTCGTGCTTCTCCTCCAGCACCACGGAGAGGTCGCGCCAGTTCTGCGGGAAAGCTGACACCTGTTTTATCTTTGTTATTTTCTGCCAGAATTCCGGCTTCCAGGCCGCCGCCATGCTGCCCAGCGGGATCTCGAAGAAAAATATATTATTGTCCTTAAAGTCGAAAGCGGCCGCCACCGCGGAGCTCAGTTTGCCGACATACCCGGCCGAATTTCCGCCCAGTTTCATCTCAAGGCAGAGCCCGGGCTGGAAATAACCGGGGGCTTCCTTAGGTTTCTCGAACCGGAACCCGCTCTTCCCCGAGAAGAGCCTCGTCATCATGCCTTTAAGGTGGTAGAAATCCGCGGAACCCGGGCCGCCGCGCCAGAAGCCGCCCTCCGGGAAAGCCCCCGCCATCAGACCGGCGCAGTGGACCTCTTCCGCCTTGCCGTTGTACTTCTTGCGGTAAACCGTGCCGGATTCGAAGATCTGCACCGATTCGCGGCCGCGGTTAAGATTGTAGCGCAAAGTCTTAAGGAGGCCGGTCAGCAGGGACTGGCGCATGAACTGGTAATCCGAAGACAGCGGGTTCTTGACCTCCAGAGCCATGTCCGCGTAAAAGGCGCAAGCCTTCATTTCCTTCACCGAAATAAAATCGTAGTTGTAAACCTCGCTGAAGCCCAGGCCGGCCAGCGTCCCCTTCATCTCCAACCCCACGGCCCACTGCGGGGTGACCGCGGAGGGCAGCATGGGCATATGCGAGACGGCCGGGATAACGTCGTAGCCCACATAGCGCGCTATTTCTTCCGCCACATCCCAGACAGTTCCGATATCCTGCCTGTAGGAGGGCACCGTGAATTTCCAGGGTTTGGCGTCTTTCAGGTCGGGCTGGAAGGCCTTCAGGCAGGCGTAGATCTCTCCGTCAGCTATGCCGGTGCCCAGGATGGCGTTCACCCGGGCCGGGGAAACCTCCACGACCGGACGCTCGTACTTTACCGAGCAGTTGTCCGTTATCTGCTCCACTTTCGCTCCGGGTGCGGCCTCGAGGATAAGCCCCGCCAGGCGGCGGGCGGCTTTCATCGGCAATTCAGGGTCGGTTCCGCGCTCAAAACGGTAGGAAGATTCGCTCTTTATGCCGGTGGTCTTGGAGGCCAGGCGCACCGTGGGAGGGTTAAAACTGGCGGACTCTATCAGGATGGCGTCGGTATCTTCGGAAACGGCGGTCTCGAGGCCGCCCATCACCCCCGCCAGCGCCGCCGGCTTTGAAGCGTCCGCTATCACCAGCATCCCGACGTCCAGCTTGATGGCCTGGCCGTCCAGCGGCTTAAGCATCTCCCCGGGCATGGCGCGGCGCACTATTATTTTGGGGCCGGAAAGCTTGGAAATATCGAAACAATGAGTGGGCTGGCCCAGCTCGTACATCACATAATTTGAGCCGTCAATAAGGATATTCCCCTTGGGGTTGGAGCCCATCGCGCGCAGGCGGTCCGCCATCCAGGCCGGGGTTCTGGCTCCGCGCACACCCTTGACGACGATGGCGCCGTAGCGCGGGCACAGTTCCGGCGCGTTTATGTGGACCGGAACGACCTCTCCGGACGCCCCTCCGTTGAAAACGGCCGCTTCTTTAAGTTTGAAACCGTAAAAAACGCAAAGTTCGCGGGCCAGCGCGTAATGGGAAAGGCAATGCGACTGGTTCGGGAGCATCTCTACTTCAAGGGAATAGTCGGCTTTCGGAAAAAGGGTGACCGCGTCCGCGCCTACGGAAGCGGTATCGGGCAGCACTAGTATGCCGGAGCTGTCGTAGCCCTCAAGGCCGAGTTCGGAGGCGGAACAGATCATGCCTTCCGATTCCACGCCGCGTATCCTGGCCTTCTTCAGTTCGCCTTCGGCGAGCCTGGCGCCTACCTTCGCGAACAGGATCTTCTGGCCCACGGCGATGTTCTTGGCGCCGCAGACCACGCGCAGCGTAGCGCCGCCGTCGTTCACGTCCACAAGGGCCAGTTTATCGGCGTTAGGGTGCTTGTCTATCTTCAGTATCTGCCCCACGCGGACGCCGCTGAAGGACGCGCCGGTCTTCTTTATCTCCTCCACCTTCAGCCCGATGCGGCCGAGCTTCGCCGCCAAATCTTCCGGCGACGGCGGGTTCTCTATAAAGTCCGACAGCCATGAGTAAATGATCTTCATTAAATTTCTCTTTTAAACTCACTTCGCCGCGGTTCCGACGAGGGGACCGGGTTAGCAAAACCCTCTCGGAGCCCGACGCTTGCGTAAGCGCGGAGGGCGAGAGCGGGAGTTGCGAGCACGGTGTGCGAGACAACGTTTTTGCGTTCCGGTCCCCTCGTCGGAACCGCGACGCCGTGTTTTGCGTTCCTGTCCCCTCGGCGGAACCGCCAAACCTACTGCACCTGCTTCAAGATCCGCAGGTCGTTCTCGTAAAGCATGCGCATATCGCTGATGCCGTACAGCAGCATCGCGAAGCGCTCTATGCCCGCGCCGAAAGCGAAACCGCTCCACTTCTCGGGGTCGTATTTGCAGGCCTTAAGCACGTTCGGGTGCACCAGGCCCGCGCCCATCACCTCAAGCCAGCCGGTGCCCTTGCAGACGGGGCAGCGCCCCGCGGTCCCCTTGCAGAAAACGCAGGACATGTCCACTTCCGCGCCCGGTTCCACGAAAGGGAAATAAGAAGGGTTGAAGCGGGTCTTCACGCTGGAGCCGAACAGGTCCTTCATGAAGGCGTCCACGGTCCACTTCAAATCGGCCATGCTGACGCCTTTATCCACGTAAAGACCTTCTATCTGGTGGAAAGCGAACGAGTGGCTGGCGTCCACGGCCTCCGAGCGGAACACGCGGCCGGTGTGGAAAACGCGCAGCGGCGGCTCCTGCTTCTCCATGGAGCGTATCTGCACGGGGGAGGTATGGGTGCGCAGCAGCATGCCCTTGCCTATCTCGTCTATCGCGCCCACGTAGAAAGTGTCCTGCATGTCGCGCGCGGGATGGAAGGGCGGGAAGTTAAGCGCCTCGAAGTTGTGATAATCGTCCTCCACCAGCGGACCGTCGGCCATGGTGAAGCCGAGCTTCAGGAAACCCTCGGCGAGCCGGTTCATGGTGATGGTAAGCGGGTGCAGTGTGCCCTTGGGGGACGGCCACGCCGGC
>JAJZVJ010000184.1 GCA_021845705.1 bacterium | reverse complement strand
CGATCTGTCTTGATATCGGTCCCCGTTTTCTTAAGCTCGCGGCCAAGGTCGGAAGTGGTCATAAGCTCGGCGTCTATGGAAAATTCCTCGGACAGGTAGAAGCGCAGCACGGAGGTGAGGCCGGTGTAAAACTCCTTGAGTTTCCCCCCGGAAGCCAGCGGGGACTTTTCAAGCCCCTGCAGGCGGTCGCGGGCGCGCTGGTAGGGCGAGCGCGGGTCTTTCCAGGGGTTGCGCGCGGTTCCGCCCGCCGCCCGCCGGCGGCGGTAAAAATAATACGCGGCCGCGGCGGCGAGCGCCGCCGCCAGCAGCCAGAGCCAGGAGCGGTAGCGGAAAGGAGGGTAGATGTCGCGTATCCCCTCGCCCTCCTTCGTCTTGAAAAGAGGGAGCACTTCCAGCGTGAAGGAGGAACTGGCCACCTGCGTTCCCGGCGGTACGTCCGTCCCGATAAGGCGCCAGGCGATAGCGGGAAAGGTGCTTATCCCGAGCGAAAAGGCCTGCGCTTTGACCTCGTAAACCTGGTCTTTGCGGCCGTCTTTCTTTGTCTCCCCGGTCTTCGTGAACGAGAGCAGGTCGAAGCCCGAGCCTTCGGCGGAGGAGGTGTCCGGCCTGAGCGAATAGGTCTCGGGCAGCGAGGCTTCCACCTTGAATTTAAAAGAGTCGGCCAGCTTTATTTTTTCGGCCGGGGGGGTGACCGAGAAGGAGACCTGTTCCTGGGCGGCGGCCGGCGCGGCCGCGAGAAAAACGGCCAGGAAAGGCGGGAAAAAATATTTGGCGCCGTGTAGCAGCGGCTTTCTTTTGCTCATATCAGCTTGAACTTCTTGCGCTGCCTGAAAAATTTAACGACCGGGCCGTGTACGGGCAGTGCGGGGTCAATGTCGATCCAGTCCGAACCGGCGGAGCGCAATACGGCCTCCATCGCGGCGCGCCGGTCCGCGGCCGCCGCTCCATAGGCGGCGCGGTAGGCCGGGCTTGAGAGGTCCGCGGTGAAGCTTTCCCCCCCTTCCAGCTGTTCGGTCACCAGCAGGGCGCGCGCTTCCGGCAGGGCGCGCTCGAAGCGGTCGGTTATCACCACCGGGATCAGGTCGTGGCGGCGGGCCGTCAGGCGCGCCTCCCTGGCGTAGTCCGGGGAGTTGAAATCGGAGATCAGGATAATGATGCCGCGGCGTTTCATCACGCTGTTCGCCATTTTCAGCGCCATCGCTATGTCGGTGCCGGTGCTTTTTGGCTTATAGGCCAGGAGTTCGCGGATTATGCGCAGGCTGTGGTTCTTGCCCTTGCGGGGCGGGATGTAAAGCTCCGTCCTGTCGCTGAAGAGCAGCAGCCCGCTCTTGTCGCTGTTCTTAAGCGCCGAGAAGGCGAACATCGCGGCCAGCTCGGCGGCCGCCTCGCTCTTCGGCATGGCGGTGGAGCCGAAGGACTGCGACGCCGAGACGTCGCAGAGGATCATCAGCGTAAGTTCGCGTTCCTCTATGAAGCGCTTGATGAAAGGCTTCCCCGCGCGGGCCGTGACGTTCCAGTCTATGGAGCGGACGTCGTCCCCGGGGACATATTCGCGCACCTCGGAGAACTCTATGCCGCGGCCTTTGAACACGCTCTGGTACTGCCCGGAGAACGTTTCGCTTACAAGGCGCCCGGTCTTTATTTCTATCTGCCGGACTTTTTTTAATATTTCAGCGGTATTCATAAAATGATCTAAAGTCTAAGATCGGGAACAGGGGCCCGGAACGGGAAGGCGGGGGCTTCGGTCCCGCACCGATACCCGCCGGATCTTAAGGGACCTCTACGGCTTCGAAAATGTTCTTTATTATATCTTCGGAGCCTATATTTTCGGCCTCGGCCTCGTAGGTGAGCAGCACCCGGTGGCGCATTACGTCGAACCCGACCGCTTTAATGTCCTCGGGGGTTACGTAACCGCGCCCGTTTATGAAGGCGTAGGCCTTCGCCGCCTGGATCATGTAGATCGTCGCGCGCGGGCTCGCGCCGTAATGTATCCACGGCTTTATTTTTTCAAGGCCGTGAAGCGCCGGTTCGCGCGTGGCGATCACCAGGTCCAGCACGTAGTTCTTTATTTTGTCGTCCACGTAGATCAGGTCCGCGGTCTGCCGGGCCTGCAGCACCTGCTCGGCGCTTACCGCTTTGCCGGCCTGCGGCAGGCTCTGGCGGGCCATCAGGTCCAGCACCCTGGCCTCCTCGGTCTTGGTCGGGTAGGTGATGTTTATCTTGAGCATGAACCGGTCCACCTGGGCTTCCGGCAGCGGATAGGTGCCTTCCTGCTCTATGGGGTTCTCGGTGGCCAGAACCATGAAGAGGTCCGGCAGTTTAAAGGTCGTGTCGGAGATGGTTACCTGGCGCTCCTGCATGCCTTCGAGCAGGGCGCTCTGCACTTTGGCCGGGGCGCGGTTTATTTCGTCCGCCAGTATTATATTCGAGAAGATGGGCCCTTTGCGGACCGAGAAGGTGCTTTCCTTCGGGTTGAAGATCAGCGTGCCGGTTATGTCCGCGGGAAGCAGGTCCGGCGTGAACTGTATCCGCTGGAAAGAGGCTGAAATGGCCTGGGCCAGCGTTTTTACGGTGAGGGTCTTGGCCAGCCCCGGGACGCCTTCCACCAGTACGTGGCCGTTGGCTATCAGCCCTACGAGCAGGCCGTTTATCAGGTCCTCCTGGCCCACTACCACTTTCGCCATTTCTTTGCGCAGGTCCTGGATAAAAAGCGCGTCCTGCTGAATTTTCTGGTTCAGTTTCGAGATCTCCGAGTCCATGGTATGCTCCTGTTCGTTATGTCAGGTGTACTGGCGCCGGGCCGGTGCGGCCAGGCGCTCTGCGGTTTTGTCTCCGTAAAACTATTCTATACGGAAAAGCGGCTTGGAATCAAGTTCGCGCAGCTGCTGCTCTTTATGCGCTTCTATATCCTTGCGGATGCTGTTCACGGATTCTATGGCCTTCAGGCGGACTTCTTCGTCGTAGTCCTGCAGGGCCGGGCTAAGGGCCGGGATAGCTTCCTTGCTGGAAAAAGTGCCGATCGCGTTCACGGCGAACAGGCGGGTGTCCTTGTCGTAATCTTTAAGCGCGACGGTCAGCAGCGCAAGGCTCAGTTTGCTTTTGTCCTTGGCGAGCATGGTTATCAGGCTTGTTTGCACGCTGGTCTCGGTCTCGTTCTCAAGCATGTTCTTTATGACGCCGGGGGCGCTTTCATCCTGCAGCTGCCACAGCAGTTCGGCCGCGGCGAAGCGGACTTTCTCGTTGGAATCCTCGGTCAGCCCGCGCAGCGTTTTCAGGGTTTCCATAGAGAACTTTATCAGGTAGGTCTTTTCCGGCTTTACCGGCAGGGCGGGCTCCGGGAGCGCGGTGATCTGGTCCTTCTTGGACAGCTGGATCATTTCCTTTTTCTCTTCATCGTTCCTGTTCTGGTTAACCAGGTAATATACCCCGGCTATAAAGATAAGGAGCATTAAAAACCATTTCATAGGGTGATCCTTTTGAAGCTGAGCCGTATCTTTCCGCCCGCGGTCCGCGCGCTGGCGATCTCGGGATCGTTCATCTTCTTCCAGCCGGCGCGCTCGTCGGCGGGTTCGCTGGAGAATGCTACGCCGTCTTTGTCGCGGCGCCAGGCTACGCGGCCGAATTGCCAGCCCGGGGTGAGCAGCGCGCCTTTGCCCCCCTCTTTCTTAAGCTGGTAGTGGCAAAGGACCGTAAGGCTGCCGGGGGAGGCCAGGAACATATTCAGGCCGCGGTAAGGGGCGGGACGCCCGGGATATCTGTCCCTGCAGGAGATCCAGACCGTGCGTATCTCGTCCAGGGCCATCTCCAGGGCGGCCTCGGGCGAGCCGTAGGCGTCCAGCATTTTTACGGCCTGCCAGAAGAGCACTTCGGAGTCGTTCGTCCCTTTTACCTTGGAAGCGTATTTGCCGAGCAGGGCGCGGATCTCGTCTTTGATGAAAAGGGTGCCGTTATGCGCGAAGATAAGTCCGTCAGCGGAGAAGGGCTGGGTATTATTGCGGGAGATAAGCCTGGCTTTGGGCAGGTTGCCGGGGTTGGAGGCGTCGCGCAGGTGCGCTACCGTTACCCTGGAAACCGCCTTGTCGGCCGCAGCCGAAAACTTAGCTCTCTCGAGGCGCGCCGGTCCCTGGCTTTTTATCAGCCCGGGGCGGCCGCGGCTGAAATAGCCTATGCCCCAGCCGTCGTCCTGGAACCGGCCCTCCACCGCCCCTGCCTGGGCCAGGAGGCTTTTTGGGCCGCCATAGAGGAGTTCAGGACGGGAAAGCGGGCGGGCTGAAATTGTCGCGGTTATTCGGCACATATCGTATTAAAGGATATTTAAACAATTTTTAACGGGGTATTCAAATACTTCGGGAAGTTGATATAATAAAAACATAGCATAGCATATACTAAATACTGGCGGGCGGCCGCGGAACCGCTTCATGGCGTAGTAAAGCTCTGCAGCGGGCCGGCGGCAACGGCGCCGGGGCAAGCAACGGGTTCTACAATGGAAAACAATAATCTCGAGTTCAAGCCTCTCCCGGAAATACCGGGGCAGGAAGACATGGCGCTGCCGGGGGCTGACGGGCCGGTTCCGGCGGGCTTCAACGAGCGCTTCGTGGCTTATGTGATAGACGCCCTGCCGTTCGTGCTTATCACTTACCCTACGCTCAGGCTCGCGGTCAAGGCCGGTTTTTTCCCCTACACCACCGGCAACGAGTGGCTGTGGAAATTTCTCTGGATAGGCGTTTACGTGGTTTACGAGACCATATTCTCCAGCGGCGGCCGCGCCACGCTGGGGAAATACCTGCTGAATATACGGGTCAGGGCCAACGACGGCGGGGACCTGTCCGTCCCGCGGGCTTTTTTAAGGTCCCTGGCCTATTTCCTCAGTTCCGCCACTTTAAATATAGGGTACCTTATGGCCCTCGGCACTGAAAATCACAGGGCGCTGCACGATCTTGTGGCCGGGAGCCGCGTGGTCAGCGTGCGCGAGCGCGGCGACCTGGCCAACGGCCTGGTGTTGGCCGTCTCCTGGGGAATGATGGTGATCCTGGGCGGGACCTGGCTTAACAATACCGTGCTGAAGATCTCCCCCTCCGAGAAGAAGCAGATAATAGCGGCGCACCGCACCATTTCCAAAGTGGCTAAGCTGGAAGTGATATACATGAAGCGCGAAGGCCGCTATACCAATGACCTGCGCGCCCTGGCGGACCTGACCGGGAACGTGAACGCCGTCAGGGCGGAACTTTTCAAGACCCTTGAGCCTAATACCCTCGTCATCGCCTCCAACGGGCGCAGATTCAGGATAACGGCCAAAGCCAGGAACTGGCGGAAGACCGAGGTCGAGGTGGCTTCCAGCGTCGACGCCCCGCCGCCTCCCGAGTACCCCTGAAATAAAGAACGGCCTGCCATGACGGCAGGCCGTTCTTTTTTGCGCTGAAAGGCCCGGTTTAACCGCCCGGTTCCCTGCCTATATCCTGTTCTTTTCGGAACCGCTCTGGCAGGCCATGCAGTAGCGGGCGGAAGGCAGCGCCTTGATGCGCTTTTTCTCTATAACGTTCTTGCAGTGCTCGCAAAGGCCGTAGGTCCCTTTTTCCATCTTGCGCAGGGCCGCCTCAATATCGCGCAATATCTTGCGCTCGTTGTCGGAAAGCTCGAAGAGTATTTCCTTGTCCAGGCTTTGCGTGGCCTGGTCTATGGAGTCCCCCACTTCGGGCTCGAGCAAGTCCAGGTTCTTCTTGTCCTCCACGTTCTTGGCGATATCTGTCTTCATCTCGCCGAGGGCGGCCGCTATCTCGTCCAGCTCATGTTTGGTCAGGGCCTCAGC
>JAJZVJ010000183.1 GCA_021845705.1 bacterium | reverse complement strand
GCCGAGTAGACACCGAGACTGGGATTCGAATATCGCCCGCAGGGCCGCGGTATTTATGCCGGGTATCGGGATGGAGGCGCCAAGGCGGTAGACCGCCAGCGCCCCGAGCACGAAAAAGATCCGTTTTTTAAGATCTTCTATCTTAAAAATGTCGGTTATCTGTTGCATTATTTTTTGTCCGTTTTGGCTTTCTTCTTAGCGGCGGCCTGGGCCGTCACTTCGGCCTGTTTGGCGGCCTTGGCCCCGGCGAGCACGGTGGTCTTGCCGCCGGCCTTGGCGATCTTCTCGGCGGCGCCTTTGGAGAAGGAATGGGCCGTGACATTGAGCGCCTTGGTAACCTCGCCGTTGCCGAGCACTTTCACCAGGTCCGCGTGCTTTACCAGCCGGCATTTCACCATCGCCTCCGGCGTAACTTCCGCGCCGGCGGAGAAATTCTTTTCGAGGGAGGAGATATTGACCCACTCATATACCTGGCGGAACTGGGCGTTGTTGAACCCGCTCTTGGGGATGCGCCGCAGCAGCGGCATCTGGCCGCCTTCGAAACCGTTGCGCTTGGTGCCGCCGGAAGTGGAACCCTGGCCCTTCTGCCCGCGGGTGGAAGTCTGGCCGTGGCCCGAGCCCTGGCCGGTACCGAGACGCTTGCGTTTGTGCACCGAGCCGTATTTGGGTTTAAGATTGTTGAGTCCGACCATAGTGTTTCTCCTGTTAGTATTGGATCGTTAGGCGAGCAGCCGCTTATTCGCGGCCGCGGATCTTCATTACCTCGGCCCTGCTCTTGAGCTTCTTGAGCGCGTCAAGGGTGGCGTAAACCGTGTTGAACGCGTTGCGGCTTCCGAGGTTCTTGGTGAGCACGTTCTTTACGCCGCCGGCCTCAAGCACGGCGCGCACGCCGCCCCCGGCTATCAGGCCGGTGCCGCCCACGGCGGGTTTCATCCAGACCTTGCCGGCCCCGAACTTGCCTTCGATCTCGTGCGGGATGGTGAAGTTCTCGATAGGGAACTGGAACATTTCCTTGCGCGCGCCGGCGGTGCCCTTCTGTATGGCGCCCTGCACCTCGTTGGATTTCCCGAGCCCGACCCCGACTTTCCCGTTGTTGTCGCCCACCACGACCAGGGCGTTGAAAGAGAAGCGTTTGCCGCCCTTGACCACCTTGGTAACGCGGTTGATCACCACGGTCACAACTTTTTCTTCTTTCGCGTTGGTCAGGTCTAGCTCCATGGCCTCGCCGGGGGTCTTGCCCTGGGCGTTAAGTTCTTTACTGGTCTTAAGCTGTTTCTGGTTTCTGAGCATTTTGTTGCTTCTCCCTTGATATTATGCGGATGACAGGCGGCTGAAATATGCGGTCCTGTCCGGCTGCGGACCTTAGAATTTCAACCCGGCTTCGCGGGCGGCGTCGGCAAGGGCCTTGATGCGGCCGTGATAGATCCTGCCGCCGCGGTCGAAACAGACTTCGGTCACGCCCTTGGCTATAGCGCGCTTCGCCAGCAGCGCTCCCACGCCTTTGGCGGTATCGATGCTCTTGCCGGATTTGAACTTGCCCTTCAGTTCCTTCTCCAGGCTGGAGGCGGCGGCGAGGGTCTCGCCCTTTTTGTCATCCACCACCTGGGCGTAGATGTACTTGGTGCCGCGGTACACGCTCAGCCTGAGCTTGTGAATGCCGTTCTCGAACAGCCTGTTCCTGGAGCGGATCTTGCGGAATTCGTAGCGTTCTTGTTTGCTTATCATAATCGTTCCTTATCGCTGAATTGTGCTTCGCGGATTACTTCTTCGCCGCGCCGCCGGCCGCGCCCGCGGTGGCTCCGGCCGCCGTCTTGCCGGCCTTGCGTATAATGTGCTCGCCCTGGTATTTAATACCGGTCCCCTTATAGGGTTCCGGGGGTTTTATGCGCTTTATCTGGGCGGCCAGGTTGCCTACGGCTTCCCGGTCTATACCCTTTATGGTAAGGACCACCTGCTTGGGATCGAAAGACATCTTGATGCCCTGCGGTATGTCCAGGATCACCGGGTGAGAGAACCCGAGCTGCATGGAGACGCGGTTGCCTTCTACGGCTCCCTTGAAACCCACGCCGCTGATCTCGAGCACCTTTTCGAATTCCTTGGTCACGCCGCTCACCATGTTGTTCACGCGGGCGCGGGCCGTACCGAAGAGCGCGCCCTTGTCGGCCGCGCCCTTGGCGACGCTGATATTGATGTTGGCGTCCTTAACTTCGGCGTTGATGCCGTCCGGCAGCGAGTACGACAGCTTGCCGAGCGGGCCTTCAACAAGGACCTTACCGTTTTCAACCCTCGCTTTTACCTTCTCCGGAAGCGCTACCGGCATTTTTCCGATTCTGCTCATGTTTATACCTCTTTCTAAATTCCGAATTCCTGAACTTCGATTCCTGATTCTCGGGTTTCAGTTTACCACACCTGGCAGAGCACTTCGCCGCCGAGCTTCTGCTTCTTCGCGTCGGCGTCCGTAAGGAGGCCCTTGGAAGTTGAAACTATGGTCACGCCAAAAGCGGCGCGCACATGGGGCATTTCGTCGTGGCCCCTGTAGATCCTCAGGCCGGGTTTGGATACGCGCCGGATGCCGTTTATCACCGGCTGTTTATCCGTGGTGTATTTCAGGGTGATGCGTATCACGCCGCGCCTGTCGATGGTCTTGTCCAGCTTGGGGTCAAGCACCTTGAAATTGGAAACGAAGCCCTCGTCCTTGAGGAGCTTGACGAGACCGGCCTTTATGCCGGAGAAGGGCACGTCCACGCGCTCTTTCTTCTTGACCGTGGCGTTCTTTATCGCGCACAGCATGTTTGATATGGGATCCATTTTTTCACCTCTTAATCTTAAATCTTCCGCAGGAGCCGGCCGGCTTGCTTCGCCCCGGCGCCTGTACAATTCAACTTCCTATGTGTTACCAGCTAGACTTCCTCAGGCCGGGGATCAGGCCTTCGTGCGCCATCTTCCGCAGGCATATCCTGCAAAGCCCGAAGTCCCGGTAATAGCCGCGCGGCCTGCCGCAGATCTGGCAGCGGTTACGGAAGCGCGTCGAGAACTTCTGGGGTTTGCGCATCTTCGCCATCCAAGCATATGTAGCCATTTCTTTCTTTCTCCTGTATTGATCTATAACTGCGGCTGAATTTGACACTTGATCGTGTCGCTTCGCTCCACCCCTGATCTATCAAATCACTTTTTAGTCAGTACGGGCGGTAAGGGTGCCTTACGCCTTGGGCGCCTGCTTTACTTCCGGCTTCTTGAACGGCATGCCCATGTATTCCAGCAGGGCCTTGCCCTGTTTGTCGTCCACGGCGGTGGTCACGAACGTTATATTCATTCCGCGCGCCTTGGGAGACTTCTCCATGTTGACTTCGGGGAAAATATGGTGTTCTTTAAGACCTATGTTCAGGTTCCCCCTGCCGTCAAAATACCTGGGGTCGACGCCCTGGAAGTCGCGTATGCGCGGCACCGACAGGGAGACGAAGCGGTCGAAGAACTCGAACATCCGGGCCCCGCGCAGGGTAACGCGCACGGCTATGGGCATCCCTTCCCTCAGCTTGAAGTTGGAGATGGATTTCTTCGCGCGGCGCACCTGGGGGGCCTGGCCGGTGATCATGGTCAGGTCTTCCTTGGCCAGGTCCAGCGCCTGGATGTTCTCCTTGGCCTCGCTGACGCCGATATTGATGACGATCTTAGTGATCTTGGGCGCGGCCATAGGCGAAGTAAGGCCGAAGTCCTTCATCAGCGCCGGGCGCACCTTGGTAAGGTACAGGTCGCTCATGCGCACTTTATAGCCCTTGGGGAGGGGGATGACCGCGCCCTTGCGGGCCTCGGTCACCTGCACTTTCTGGTGCTGTTCCTTGCTTTTGGCCTTCTGCTGCTCTTTAGTAGCGTGCTCTTTCTTCTGTTCTTTGGGTGTATCCTTCGCCATTTAAATTACCTCTTTAGATTATCACTTCGCCGCATTTCTTGCAGGCGCGGAGTTTATCTTTGCCTTGTATCGTGATCTTAACGCGCGCGGGTTTGCCGCACTTGGGGCAGACCAGCTGCACGTTGGAAATGCTGAGGGGGGCTTCCACTTTATGGATGCCGCCGGGCTTGTCCTTGCTGGCCTTCTTGTGCTTGGAAACGATGTTTATCCCGGTCACGACCACTTTCATCTTCCCGGCCATTATTTCCCTGACTTCGCCTTTCTTGCCTTTATCCTTCCCGGCGAGCACGACAACAGTGTCTTTTTTCTTGAGTTTAAGCATATTTTCCACCTTTTAGGCCTATGGCCATGCCGTAACAAGCGCTATGCGCCTCGGACGGCTAAATTACTTCCGGAGCGAGCGAAACTATCTTGAGATAGTTTTTTCCGCGCAGTTCGCGGGCGACCGGCCCGAAAACGCGCGTGCCCTTGGGGTCGCCGTTCTCGTCGATCAAGCAGACGGCGTTGTCGTCAAAACGTATATAGGAGCCGTCGGGGCGGCGCACTTCCTTGGTTACGCGCACGACTACGGCCTTCACCACCTCGCCCTTCTTTATGGCGCCGTGGGGGATGGCGTCCTTGACCGAGCAGACCACCGTGTCGCCCAGGAAGGCGTAGCGGCGGTAACTGCCGCCCATCACGTGGAAGCACATGAGCCTGCGGGCGCCGGAATTATCGGCTACGTTAAGCATTGTTCTCAGCTGTATCATGATCTTTCTCCGTTACTGGATTGTGTCTGCGCCTTACCTGGCGGCCTTCTCGACGATGCGGCTTATCCGCCAGCGCTTCAGCGCGGACAGGGGGCGGGTGCTGGTGATCTCCACCAGGTCTCCGCTTTTAGATTCGTTCGCTTCGTCATGAGCGTAAAACTTGCGGTTGCGGCGCATAGTCTTGTTATAAAAAGCGTGCATAATGACGTGGTCAACGCTGACCACGCGGGTCTTCGCCATTTTGTCCGAGACTACCAGACCGCGCAAAACCTTCCTCTTGGCCCTGTTTTCGGTTTTTTCGGTTTTTTCGTTCATTTTTTAACCTCTGCGGCGGTTTTAGACTTCGCCAGCTCGCGCTGCCGGAGATAAGTGTTTATCATGGCTATCTTGCGGCGGGCGGTGCGCAGCACCAGCGGGTTCTCAACCGGCGCCGTGGTGCGTTTGAACTTGATCTGAAAAATCTGCTTCTTGAGGTCCGCGGCCTGCGCCAGCATTTCGGCGTCGCCCATGTTCTTCAAGGTTTCCTTTTCTTTTCTTTTCATAAGAACTGCTCCTTAATTCTCTTCGCGGCGTACCAGCCGGGTCTTTATCGGCAGCTTGTGGCCGGCGCGGATGAACGCTTCCTTGGCGGTGGCGAGGTCCAGCCCTTCCACCTCGAACAGCATCCTGCCGGGTTTCACGACGGCGACCCAATGGTCCGGGGCGCCCTTGCCTTTACCCATGCGGGTTTCGGCGGGGTGCTTGGTCACGGCTTTATCCGGGAATATGCGTATCCAGATCTTGCCTTTCTTGCGCAGGTAGCGCACGATGCACACGCGGCAGGCCTCTATCTGGCGCGCCGTTATCCAGCGCGGCTCAAGGGCCTTAAGCCCGAACTCTCCGAAGGCGAGCGTTGTGCCGCGCTTTGCAAGGCCCTTGATACGGGGGGCTGAATGCGTCTTGCGGTATTTTACCCTTTTAGGCATTAACATAGTTATTGCTCCTTAAAAAGTCTCAAGCGCCGGGATTAGCTTCCCTGCGGGCGGCCCCTGACTCGTCCATCACCGGTATTTCGCTGGGGTTCTCGGCTTCCATCTTAAGCAGCTGCTCGCGCAGTTCGCGGGGCGTCTTCGCGAAGAACAGCTTTTTGAAGATCCACACCTTTATGAGATCGGAA
>JAJZVJ010000182.1 GCA_021845705.1 bacterium | reverse complement strand
TCATGGCTTCTGGCGGTGGTCCCCGGTACCCGCGCGGCAGCAGTCCCGGCCGTTTTTTTAGCCGGCAGTTCAAACCCATCTATAAGTTTGTTGTTTATGTCGAAAACTTCGGCTTTAAGGGTATTCCCGCAGACCGAAATAAGGCAATAGTGATTGACCTCGGCGAAGATCCTGCTGTAAGGGCTTTTAAAGGCCTGCGGCCTTAATTCGGCCCCGCCGCCGGTCACGAGCTGCACCAGGCCGTTCTTTTCCAGCCTTTCGTAATCGTGGTCGTGGCCGGATATTACCATGTCCACCCCGCGTTCCATAAAAAGTTTTTCCAGGTCCGCGGCCGCCGCCCAGTTGTCATGCCCGTGGGCTCCGGTGCTCCATAAAGGTTTATGCATGGCGATAACCGTAAATTTCGCCTTTCCGGCGGCAGAGCCCAGTTCTTTTTCCAGCCATTTAAACTGCACGCTGCCTTTTCCCAGCGGAGAAAGATAATCGAGCATTATAAAGCGTATGCCGTCCGCGTCGACCCGGTACCACCTGCCGTTGTCCGGAAACCCGAACAGTTTCACGAAGGTTTTTTCTCCGCCGGCTTCGTGGTTACCGAGTACCGCGTAAAAAGATGCGGAGGACCTGAGGTCTTTTGTTATCTCCATGAAATTATCCCAGGCTTTGGCGTTTTTTCCTTTGGAAACCAGGTCACCCACGTGGAAAACGGCCCCGGGCCGGGCGGCTTTTATCAGCGCGGCTATCTTTTTATGGACCGCGTCGCCCGCCTTATTATCGCCGTAAACGGCCATGACGCGCCCGCAGTCCGGGTGCGCCTCCGAACCGGCCTGGGAAAAAGAAACAAGGACGGGAAACAATAGTGCCGCAAGCATAGTCTTTTTCATAATTTCCTTTTTACCGGCGCTGCTTCTTTACATTATTCAAATCATACCCTGCATTCGCGGCGCACATCATCCGGTATGAACCTGAGCGCGAGCCAGACCAGCAGGGGGACTATTATGAGGTCGTCGAGCTGGCCGATTACGGGAATAAAATCGGGAATGAGGTCTATGGGACTGAGAAGATATGCCAGCGCGCAAGCCAGCAGGACCTTGGAAATGCGCGGTGTGCGTTTATGAGCGGCCAGCGCTTTATAGTAGGCGAGCTCCCTTTTAATTTTTGAGGCTGTTTCTTTAAACACAAAGCACCCCTTTGTAAAAATCCGAGAACACGGCATTACCACACTTCTTATCATAACAGATTCCCGGGTTTTGCCCCACGGTCATTTGCCCGGCCAATGCGTATACTGCCACGGATACCGCCATGAAAGGTTATTCTTCGCAGTAGGCCAGGAAGTAGGCGGTTCCGGCAAGCCCGCAGGCAAAGGCGCAGATGAAATTGAGCCGGGGCGAGACCATCCACAACAGCCCCCCCGCGAAGGCCGCGGCGGCTACCACCGTGTCCCTGGCAAAATAATACGCCCCGTAGGTTAAGGCCTTGTTGGCCTGCGGCGCCAGGTCAAGTATAAGCGCCTTGCGCGCGGGCTCGCCGAATTCCTTCAGGCCGCGTATGATGAACGCGAAAACCAGCGCGTACAGGGACTTTGAGACCATCAGTACCAGCGGGAAAGCGGAAAAGAAGGCGAAAGTTATGGCGATGTAAGGCTTTTTGGTTTTATTCTTTTCCACCAGCCAGGCCACCGGGATATAGATCAGGAGGGCGGAGAACATCTCCACCGCGGTCAGCAGACCGAACTCTACCGGCGTAGCTCCCACCCGCTTTATACACCAGATAACCACGAAGGCGTAGGGGATCTGCTCGCAAAAGCGTATAAGGATGTCCGAGACAAGCAGGTGTTTAAGCTTTGGGCCGGTCAAAGCCAGCACTTTGAGCGGGTTTTTGTGCATTTCCGCGCTTGGGGGTTCGGCTATATGCTCCAGGAAATAATGCTGCAGCAAAAGCGCCGCCACCGCCAGTCCCAGCGCGAAACCGAAAGCTACCCTTACGCCGTCCCGTTCCCCCCAGCGCTGCACGCAAGCGCCGCCCAGCAGCGGCCCTATGGCCATGGGGATGCGCCTGGTTATGGAATGCATGGAAACACCCAGCGTCCTTTTATGAAAAGGCAGCACTTTTGAAATTGCGCTCATAACGGCCGGCAGCGAGACCGACGACCAGGAGATGAAAAGCACCGCGCCGACAAGCGCGGCCTGCCAGAAGGGGAAAAGGATTACTATAAGGTAGCCGACTATGGCGGCGAAGTTGAAGAGTATAAGGGAGCGCTTATAGCCGATACGGTCGCTCAGGTAGCCGCCGGGAAAGGCGTAAACGGCGCCAAGTAAATTGTCGGCGGCGTTAAGGAAGCCCACGGCCAGGCTGGTGCCGCCCAGGGCCATTATGTAAAGCGGCAGAAACCGCTCGCCCATCTTTTCCCCCATCTCTATTAGTACTACGGCGGAAAGCAGGACAAGCAGATTTCCTTTGAGTGGAAATGATTCCATTATTTTTCGCATTTAATGGCGGCGTAGCGCGCGTCAAAGATAAATTCAGCCCGCGGGGCCACAAGCCTCTTTATCCGCCGGGGGCGGACGACCCTGTCCACATGTACGTGAACCCGGGTTATCCATTTAATAAATTCTCCCGGAAATTCCGGCCGCTATTCCCGGGTTGTCTTAAACCGCCCGAAGCGGAGCGCCAGGGCGGGGAGGACCAGAAGGTTGAGGGCTGTGGAGGTGACAAGGCCGCCCAGGATCACTATGGCCATAGGCCCCTCCACTTCCCGGCCGGCCGACCCGCTTCCTATGGCGATGGGGAGCAGGCCCAGCCCCGTAACCAGGGCCGTCATCAGGATGGGCAGCAGGCGCTCCTGGGCGCCGCGCGCCGCCGCTTCCGCGCCCCAGTCCATCTTTTCCGACGCTACCAGGTGCTTGTAATGGGAAATAAGCATTATGGAATTGCGGGTGGTGATGCCGAAAAGGGTGACGAAGCCGACCATGGAGCCGAGCGAGAGCAGGCCGCCGCCCGCGAAGACGGCGAGCACTCCGCCGACCAGCGCGAACGGAATATTGCACAAGACCAGAACGAGATTGCGGAAGTCCGCGAAGACGATCCATAAAAGAAGTATTATTCCCGCGCCGGCGGCCAGGGAATGGATCAACAGCTCTTTATGCGCCGCGGACTGGGCTTGCGCCTCCCCGGCTATTTCCGGAGTTACTCCGGGCGGGAATGAAATATCTTTAAGCAAGCGCCGCTGCAGCTCCGCCGTGAACTGGGAAACCCCGCGGCCGGAGACGTTGCAGGTTACCACCTGCAGCCGCCGCGTGTTCTCGCGGGAAATTACATAGCGGCCGGTCTTCTGCCGTATGTCCGCCAGCTCGCCGAGCCGCACCCAGTTTCCGTCCGGGTTTTCAAGCAAAAGCCCGCCAAGCCGCTCCGGGTCCTGCCGCACGGATCTGTCAAAACGCACCACCACATCGGTGACGCGGTTTTGCCGGTAGACCTGGGCGACGGTATTTCCCTGATAGGCCGCCTCCACCGCCTCAAGAGCCGCGGCGGGAGAAATGCCGTACCGGGCGAGCCGGTCTTCTTTCAGACTTATGACCAGTTCCGGCACGGTGGACTGGGACTCGATCTGCACGCCCCGGCTGCCGGGGAGCGCGGCCATAAGCCCCGCCACCTCTTTGGCTTTCCGGTCCAGCACGTCCAGATCGTCCCCGAAGATCTTTACAACCACCTGCGCAAGCGAGCCGGAGATGGTTTCGTCTATTCTCTCGCTCAGGAAGGTCTGGATGGAAAAATAGACTCCCGGAAACCGCGACAGAAGTTTCTGGATCCCGCCCCTGACCGACTCCGCCTCGTCGCCCTTGAGCGGTTTCAGGTCCACCTCAAATTCGCTGTCGTGCGTTCCCATGATGTCGTCGCCGCTCTCGGCCCGGCCCGCGCGCTGCGCGACCAGCCGCACCTGCGGAAGTTTTTCAAGCTCGGCCGTGACGCGGCCGCCGAGCCGCATGGATTCCGCAAGCGAGGTTCCGGGGATCGCCGACATATGGATTATAAAATGCCCCTCCTGGAGTTCGGGGACGAACGAGCCGGAGAGAAAAGGAATGGCCGCCGCCGCCGCAAGCACCAGGAAAGCCGCGCTTAAAAGAACTTTCCCCGAGGCGGGCAGGATACGCGCGAGCAGCCCCGCGTAGAAGCTCTTAAGCGCCGTGATCCAGCCGGGTTGTTCCCCGCGCAGGCTTTTTCCGGATAGAAAAGCCGCCGACATGGCGGGCGTCAGCGTGAGCGCCACCAGCAGCGACGCGAGAATAGAGGCTATATAGGCGAGCCCGAGCGGCGCGAACAGCCGGCCCTGGACGCCGCCCATCGTGACTACGGGCAGGAACACCAGGATCACCACCCAGGTGGCGTATACCACGGCGCTCCTGACTTCCAGCGAGGCCGAAAACGCCACTTCCAGCGGCGGAAGCGGGGCCGCCGAGCGGAGGTTCTCCCTGAGCCTGCGGTAGATATTTTCCACGTCGATAATGGCGTCGTCCACCACTTCGCCGATGGCGATGGCCAGCCCGCCGAGCGTCATAGTGTTCAGGCTGATCCCCAGTTTATCCAGCACGATGACGGAGATGAGCAGGGATACGGGAATGGCGGAAAGCGAGATCAAAGACGTCCTCACGTTCCAGAGGAACAGGAACAGGACGATAACCACCAGTATCCCGCCGGTGAAAAGAGAGGCCCTGATGTTGCCTACGGCCGTTTCAACGAATGTGGCCGGCCTGAAAATATCCGGGGTAAGCCGTATCCCTTCGGCGGCGGCTAGCGGGCGGAGCTCCGCGAGGGCCTTTTCCAGCCCCCGGGTGACTTCCAGAGTATTGGCGCCGTACTGTTCGGAGATATTCAGGATTACTCCGGGGCGGCCCATGATCTGCGCGCTGCCGAACCTGGGTTCCGGCCCTTCGATGACCCTGCCCAGGTCTTTGAAACTCAGCGTCATTCCCTGGCTTCTGCGGACCACGGTTTCGCCCAAAGCCGCCGCGGTCAGGGCCTGGCCTTCCGTTTTGACGGTGATCCTCTGCGCGGCGGTCTCGATGAAGCCGCCGCCGAGAACGCCGGTGGCCCTTGCCGCGGCACGCGCCGCGGCTTCGAGGCTCACGCCGTAGGTTTTCATGCGCTCCGGGTCGAGTTCTATCTGGAACTGCCGCACCTCTCCGCCGAAGACCGCCGCCTTGGCCGCGCCCGGAACGCCCAGAAGCCTGGGTTTAAGCTCATAATCGGCGAAAGTCCTTACGTCCATCAGCGATCTTTTGTCCGAGTCCAGGCCGACTACGAGGACGATGCTGGTGGCGCTGGTGAGCGGTTCCATCGCCGGTACATGGACCGTGCGGGGCAGGTTTCCGGCCGCAACCGCCAGCCGCTCGGATACCACCTGGCGGGCGCGGAAAATATCCGTATTCCCGAAAAAGGTCGCGGTGACCACGGACAGCCCCTGTATGGACTGGGACCGCAGCATGGCGAGCCCGGGCGTTCCGTTAAGCGCGAGTTCGACGGGCCGCGTCACCAACTGCTCCACCTCCCCCGGGGAAAGTCCCGGGGCCTCGGTCTGGAGCACTATCTGGGGCGGCGCGAATTCCGGGAAAACATCCAGCTTGGAACGGAAGGCCGTATAAACGCCGTAACCCGAGAGCAGGAGCGCCGCGGCCATGACCAGGCCGCGGAAACGGATAGAAAAACGGACCAGCGAGGCGAGCATCAGTCCCCCACCCGGATATTGGATTTCAGCTCTTCGGACAAGAGGAGCTGCGCGCCTTGCACACTTCCCCTTTTCAATCCGAGGAATGTGTTCACGGTCCTGGAAAAATACTCCGGTTCATCGGTAAAGGGATCATGCC
>JAJZVJ010000181.1 GCA_021845705.1 bacterium | reverse complement strand
CGGGGTAATAGACCGCGGGCACCGCCTTCACGGGGGTCTGCCGCCGCGCGGCCTTCTGGCGCAGCATTTCGTCCAGGTATTTCTCCATTTCGGTCTGCGGGATGAGCGCCTGCACTTCCTTTATCATGGTCACGTCTTCGCCGCGGCCGCCGTTCTGCGGATAAACCTGGGCGCGCCCGGGGGCGTAAACGTAAGGGTTACTCGGGTCTTCCACGGAGGAAGGGCCGGAAGAGTAGGCGTAATCCGCGCCGCCGCGCACCAGCACGCCCTCTATCTTAAGCGTCTGCGTGTTGAAGACAGGGCTGCCGGAATTGCCGCCGAAAGTGTCCAGGTCGGCCACGAAAAAACCGCTGCCGATGCTGCGCACGCTGCCGTTGGAGGCTACTTTAACGGGCAGGCCGCTAGGGTAGCCTATAACCGCCAGCTTCGCCGTCTTGGCTATTTTGCCGCGGTTGATGGCCAGCGGGTAGCGGCCATTCACTTTGCGGTCCAGCTTTATTATGGCGTAGTCGGCCCCGGCCTCCTCCACCTTCTGGGCCAGCACCGCTTTACAGGAGTAGACGTTCTCAGCGGGGAAAGAAGAGGGCATCTGCCCGGCGCCGGTCACTTTGTAGCCGAAAACCAGTTTTACCTTGTCGCAGGGTCCGCCGCGCGGGTCGGGCCTGAAGCAGTGGCCGGCGGTCAGAACGGTGTCCTCGCCCACCAGCACCCCGGAGCAGAAGGCCCCCACGGGCTGGTCCGCGAAGCGCTCCCCATCCTGAAGGTTATATTTGCCTTTTAAAGAGAGTTTCTTAAGTTTATAGGCGCCGGTGGCCTCGTCCCGCGGTATGGCCGATTCAGCGAAAAGGGCCACGGTGGACTCGGCGTACTTCTGCATTATCTTGTCGGCCTCGTAGAAATCCTGCCGGTCATCGGTGCCGTAGATGGAAACGGGGATGATATCCGGGTTGCGCCCGTTACCGGCCGCGCGCAGAAGCCCCCCTCCGTTAAGGAGGGCGGCGGCAAGTAAGGTTAAGACTGCTATCCTGCGTTCCATATTTATATTATGAGGGACGAGTTGACGAATGTCAATACCCATTAAGCCCAGATGGCTCTAGGCCTTTGGGCCTAGGGGAGAAAAAAAGGGGACAGGCTACTTTTTCCTGATAATATCTGTTTGAAAAAGTAGCCTGTCCCCTTTTTCCCTACTGTCCCCTTTTTTCCTAAAAAAACGCCGCCCGGTTTGACGCGGGCGGCGTTATGTTCAGAAATAAACTAATTATTTCTTTATGTTCTTGCTGATGATGGTGGCCAGGTCGAACATGGTAACCTGTTTCTTGTTGGCGAAAAGAGGAAGGAGCTTGGCATCGGCGTTGATGTTGCGCTTGTTCTTCTTGTCCTGCAGGTTGTTCTTCTTTATGTAGACCCACAGTTTCTTAACGATCTCAGTGCGGGGAAGCGGCTTCGCGCCGACTAACTCGGCAAGAGTGGTGTTAGGGGTAACGGGGGCCATGAACTTCGAGTTTGTTTTTGCAGCGGGCATGTTTTACGTCCTCCTTAAGGATGTACTTCTCAGATACACATATTAACCTATTTTCCAATGAGAATGTCAAGAACAATGATAGGTGACGATGATTACTAAATGACCAGCTTTTTGAGTTTCTATAATTTTTCGGCCCCTTTCCGCCAATCTTGAAACCGCGCTTTAGCCTATTCTTAACTGCCCCCTGGCATTGAGAACATTCATAGACAGGCCTTTTCACCCACCAGACTACTTTCCCCCGATGGATTCCCCGGGCTGCCCGCCGGGCGGCAGGTAGTTTTCGCCCGTGATCACTTTCTTGCCGGTCTTCTTCTCCAGCTCCATGCGCGCCCTTTTGGCTATACCGCCGCCTTGTTTGCCGGCCGCGGCGTTTTCGGGCATTCCAGCGGCGTTCACGCTTTCGGCGATCTGCCTGGTGGACAGCTCTGCCAGCGCGGTAAAGATAAGCTCAGCCTCGCTCATGTGGTCGCGCAGGTTATGGCTTTTCAGGCCCTTTATGGCCTTATGCGCTTTTACGCTCAGGCCGGCCCATTCTTTGTGGATAATATTGGTAAGCGCGGCGTATTCGGATTCCTTTGTGATATCGTGGTTTTTCCAGTAATCGGTAAGTTTGTTGCGGGTTTCCTGGCCCATCATGCGCTGTTGTATCCATTTTTCGCTGCGGCCGTGCTGCTGCCAGTACTGTCGGGCGCGGTCCACCGACTTGGCCGGGTCGGCCATGTCCTGCAGGCGCTCATGCCCCACCTTGGCCAGCCAGAGTTTTATGGGCTCGGCCTTCGGGCTTGGTACGGACTGGATAAGGCGCAGTAATGTCTCTGGATTTGCCACGTCCGTCAGATATCTTTTACCGTCCGCCGCTTCCAATTTCAGTTGGTGACAATCTGTCACCGACTGACTGCCTTCCGCAGAAAGCCGCTCCTTGAGTTTATTCCAATACTTTCTGGCGCGCTTATAGTCCGGTTGCTGTATCAGCACCTGCAGGATATCCACCACGGAGAAATACCAGGTCCCGGTCTTCTCGTCGTAGTGGCGGCGTATTTTATTTCCTTCAAAAAAAGCCAGTGATCTACCCATATTCCCTCCCGCGCCGGCACCGCAGAACTTGAAAATAGTATAGCACACCAACCCGTCAAGGGCATGTCGGGTTGTTCCACAGGTTTTTAGGAGAATTGGACCTTATCAGATTCAACAGACATTGTCAGTTGAATTGGAGACTCGCGGTAAAACTGGCGGAACGCTAATTCCCGACACAATATGCTTGGACTATGTTTGTAGCTCTTTTCAGATTGCTATCCCCCCCCCGCGCGGCACATAACTGATAATACCTGAATGTGCACGCCAAAAAACAAAGCCGCCAGAGTTTCTGGCGGCTTTGAATGTCAGCTTAACGGTCTGCGTCCCTACCTGACCCCGGCTTTAGCGAGCTTCGGGCCGGCGGCCCGTACTTCGGGCGGGCACTTGGCCTGGAATTTCTTGAAATTCTCGATGAACAGCGAGCCGAGCTGCTGGTACTTGGACATATAGAGCTTCTTGTCGCCCCAGGAACTGGCCGGGTTCAGAACCTCGTCGGGCACGCCCGCGCATTTAACGGGAACGTCGAAGCCGAAAACAGGGTCTTTCACGTACTTGACCTTATCCAGCCCGCCTTCAAGGGCGGTGTCCAGCAGGGCGCGGGTGTATTTTATGCTGATGCGCTTGCCTATGCCGTAGGGGCCGCCGGTCCAGCCGGTATTGACCATCCAGCATTTTGAGCCGTAGCGCAGGATCTTCTTTCTGAGGAGTTCCGAATACACGGCCGGGTGGTGCACCATGAACGGCGCGCCGAAACAGGTGCTGAAAGTGATCTCGGGCTCTTTGCGCATGTCCAGCTCGGTCGCGCTCACCTTGGCGGTATAGCCGGAGATGAAGTGGTACATCGCCTGCTCCACGCTGAGCCGCGCTATGGGCGGCATCACCCCGGAGGCGTCGCAGGTCAGCATCACGATGTTCTTCGGATGCCCCCCCAGCTTAGATTCCACGGCGTTGTCTATGAAGCTTATCGGGTAGGCCGCCCGGGTGTTCTCGGTCATAGTGGCGTCGTCCAGGTCCAGCTGCCGGGTGACCGGGTCGAACACCACGTTCTCGAGCACCGTGCCGAAGCGCCGCGTGGCCGCGTAGATCTGGGGCTCGGCCTTGGGGGAAAGGTTTATGGCCTTGGCGTAGCAGCCGTTCTCTATGTTAAAGATGCCGTCGTCGCTCCAGCCGTGCTGGTCGTCGCCTATAAGGTACCTGGAAGGGTCCGCGGAAAGCGTGGTCTTGCCGGTGCCGGAAAGCCCGAAGAACAGCGCGGTATCGCCTTTTTTGCCGGTGTTGGCCGAACAATGCATAGAAAGCACGCCTTCAAGCGGCAGCAGGTAGTTCATCACCGTAAAAACGGCCTTTTTTATCTCCCCGGCGTAGCCGGTGTTGCCTATGATGACCAGCCTGGCCTCGAAATTGATGATTATGAACGTGCCGGTCTGCGTCATGTCTATTTCCGGCGCGGCCTTGAACCCCGGCGCGCAGACTATGGTGAAGTCGGGCGCGAACTTGCGGAGCTCGTCGTGGGTCTCCGGCTCCAGGAACATCGTCCTGGCGAAAAGGCTGTGCCAGGCGAACTCCGTGACCACCCTGACGGGCAGCCTGTGGTTCTTGTCGGCGCCGGCGTACAGGTCCTGCACGAACACGTCGCGGCCTTCCAGGTAGCCCTGCAGGCGGTTGTAGAGCGCGCTGAACTTCTCGGAATTGAAGGGGCGGTTATACTCGCTCCACCAGACGTGACCTTCGCTGTCCCCGCCCTTCACCACGAACTTGTCGTTCGCCGAGCGGGCGGTGTACTTGCCGGTGTTCACGACGAAAGGGCCCATGTGGCCGATGCGGCCTTCGCGCCTGAAAATGGCTTCCTCGTACAGGGAAGGCACCGACAGGTTCCAGTATTCCGCGTTCAGGTTGGTCAGGCCGTGGTTCTGCAGACCGTATTCGCTTTTCAGGGCCTTGGCTTCTTTGCTCGCAGGGGTTTTGATGCCTAAATAATCGTTCATTTCCAGTCCCTCACGCACTTCCTGTCGCCGATATAAATTTCCTTGGTCGAATCCGGGTCCAGCGCCCAGCGGATGCGCGCCGCGCCCTCGATAGTGTCCTTCATGCTGCCGCAGTAGCTCAGCCGCAGGTGGCCTTCCATGCCGAATTCTTTGCCGGGCACGGTCACTACCATAGCCCGCTCGAGCAGTTTCTTGGACAGGGCCACGGAATCTTTGGAGTAAGCGCGGAAATCCGGCAGGCAGTAGAAAGTCCCCTGCGGTTTTATCACTTTCACGCCGTTTATGGCCTCAAGCTCGCGCACCATCACGTCGCGGTTGTTCTGCAGCGTGGCCGTCAGGCTGTCCACGTAACTCTGGATGCCGTTCAGCGCGCCCACGGCCGCCGCCTGAAGCAGCGACGAAGGGCAGGAAGTGGTCTGGGCCTGGATATTGGTCATTATCTCTATCAGCTTCTTGTTCGCCACCGCCCAGCCTATGCGGAAGCCGGTCATGGCGTAAAGCTTGGACACGCCGTTTATGACAACCAGCCGGGAGGAATCGGAAAAATTCTTGGCGTATTTGAAGCAGGAAACGGGCTTCAGACCGTCGAACATCAGCTTGTGGTAGATATCGTCCATTATAAGGTAGATACCGTTCTTCTCGCAGTATTCCACCAGGCCCTTGATGAGCTCGGCCGAGTAAACCACGCCGGAGGGATTGTTGGGGCTGTTGACGATTATGGCCTTGGTGGAGGAGCCTACCGCCTCTATTATCTCTTTAAGGCCGGGCTCGAACCTGCCGTCCTCGGGCGTCACTATCACCGGCTTAGCGTAGCAGAGCTTTACCATTTCCGGGTAGCTCACCCAGTAAGGCGCCAGGATGATCACCTCGTCCTGCGGGTCGAGGATAGAGACCAGCAGCGCGTAAAGCGCGGCCTTCGCCCCGGCCGATACCAGCACGTTCTCGGCGCCCACGCGCTTGTCGTAATTTTCCTCGGTATAGCGCACTATCGCTTTTTTCAGCGACGGTATGCCGTCCACGGGGGTGTATTTCACCTCGGCCGAGGTGAGCTTGCCCGCGGCGGCGATTATAGCGTCTATAGGCGTTTTAGACTTAGGCTCGCCGGTGCCAAGGTGAATGACCGCTTCGCCCCGCTCTTTTAAGAGCGCGGCTTTTTCATTAAGGGCTAGAGTGGGAGATTCCTGTACCGCGCCTGCCAGCTGGCTGATGGGAGATTTCATTTTTAAACCCCTGGGGGCGCTCCTCTTTCTACCCCGCCTGGCGGCAGGAGGGAGATTTCCCCGGTTCCGGCTTGCGCCGGGCTGCTTAAACGCTGAAAATCTTAAGGTGCGGG
>JAJZVJ010000180.1 GCA_021845705.1 bacterium | reverse complement strand
GATCTCCATAGCCGCCGGCGACTACCTGAAGAAAAAGTTCCCCGGCATGAAGATCACCGCCTCCGAGGCCCTGCAGTGCCCCACCATCCTCAATAACGGCTTCGGTGAGCACCGCATAGAAGGGATCGGCGACAAGCATATCCCCTGGGTCCACAACGTCAGGAATACCGACGTGGTCACCGCCATCGACGACGAGGCCTGCGTGCGCATCGCCCGCCTCTTCAACGAACCCGAAGGCAAGAAAGTCCTCGCCCAGTACGGCGTGAAGAAAGAAGTCATCGACCAGCTCAATCTCCTCGGTTTCTCCGGCATCTCCAACCTGCTCAGCGCTATCAAGACCGCCAAGTATTACGAAATGGGCAAGGACGACGTCATCGTCACCGTGTTCACCGACAGCATGGAGCTCTACGGCTCGCGCCTGAAGGAAATGGAAAAAGAGATGGGCAAGTACACCCGCGAAAACGCGCTGGTTGACTTAGAGCGCCGCCTGCTCGGCGAGAGCGTGGACTATATGAAGGAGCTCACTTACACCGACCGCAAGGCCGTGCACAACCTCAAGTACTTCACCTGGATAGAGCAGCAGGGCCGCACCTCCGACGAACTGCGCCGGCTCTGGGACCCCTCCTTCTGGGACGAGACCTTCGGGATGGTGACGGAATACGACAGGCTGATAGAAGCTTTTAACAAGGAAGTCGGTCTAAACTAATGGCCACCAAAGGCGTTTTCAGGGTAGAGTGCCCCCACTGCGGCGAGAGTTTCGACGCGGACTTCTGGACCGTGGTCCGCGGCGACCGCGATCACGACGTGAAAGAACTCATCCTAAGCGGGGAGTTCGACCTGCTGGTCTGCCCGCATTGCGAAGAGATGGTCCAGCACGAGGAGCCTTTCCTCTACATAGACCCGGCCAGGGATATTCTTGCCTTTGTAATGCCGGAATCCTACGAAGCCGAGAAGGAGAAATGGATAGCCCGCATGCAGGCCGACTATGAGCCGGTGCGCGCCGCGCTTACCTCAGGCCAGGGCCTGACCGGGGAGCCTATGTACTTCTTCGGGCTGGGGCAGCTTACCGCCGTGCTCGAGAACGACCGGGACCGCGAGGAAGAGACAGAAGTGATGGAGTTCATGGCCCGCGAAGACGGCCTGCAGCTGCTGCCGGTAAAGCCCGCCGCCGCGCGCGAGCTGGACCTGCCCTTCACCATCCCGGTGAAGACGGGCCTGGCCGGCCGCGCGGCCGCCCTCAGCGCCGCCGAAGGCCTGTACGCTAAGAACGACGCGCTGCCCCGCCTTAAAAAACTTCTGGACTTTCTCAGGACTCCCGGCAGCGAAACCGTCCCTTTCCTGAAAAATAAATGAACCTTCGCCCGCTTAATGACCTGCCCCTGCTGGAAAAGGCCGCGGGCCTGGCCTCGGCGGCGGGGCTGGAGCTTTACGCCGTAGGGGGCTGCGCCCGGGACTGGGCTATGGGCCGCCAAAGCGAGGATATAGACTTCCTGCTGAGCGGCGACCCGCTCCCCGTGGTGGAGGGCCTGGAAAAAGAGTACGGAGGCCGGCACCAGAAGTTCGCCCCTTTCCTGACCATCAGGTTCTTTTCTACCGCCGGGCGGCGGCTGGATTTCGCCAGGTTCCGCAGCGAAACATATTCCAAGCCCGCGGCCCTGCCCGCGGTCTCGCCGGCCGCTTCGGCCGCGGAAGACCTTAAGCGGCGCGATTTCACCTGTAACGCCATGGCCGTGCGGCTTAACGGCCCGGAGGCCTATCGCCTTATAGATCCTTACAAGGGCCTTGAGGATATCAAGGCCGGGCTGGTGCGCGCGCTGCATAAAAAGAGTTTTGAGGACGATCCCACCCGCGTCTTCCGCGCAGCGCGGTTCTGCGGCCGTTTCGGGTGGCAGCTTGAGGCCGGGACGCTCGAACTGGCGCATGCGGCCGTAAGGTCCGGTTTCCCCGGGCTGCTTTCCCGTGAAAGGCTGCGCAACGAACTTGTTAAGATACTGGCGGAAAAGGATCCCCTGCCTGCTCTGGAGCTGCTTAAAGGCCTGGGCGCTCTTACCTTCATCCACCCGGCTTTCGCTTTCGGTTCCGCCCTTACAGGATACGGGACTTCCACGGAAAGGCTGGCCGCTATTGCCGCGTTTATGGGGCCCGCCGGCGCTGAATTTATTGCCGGGCTCAGGCTTTCCGGCAGGGAAGCCTGCTCCCTTGCGGAAAGAGCCGGGAAAATTAAGGGCGGGCGCGGATAGAAAGCAACAGCGCGTGTCGGCTATTAAATAAAAAAACCGCCCGCTATTGAGCGGGCGGCTTGTTCCGGCCCCTGGTGGCGCCGCGGTTTATCTCAGCAGCAGGCGGGCTTCTATGGCCTTGCCGAGGGCTTCCAGGTTCATGGGTTTTGAAATATAGTCGAAGGCTCCGGCTTCCAGGCAGGTCTTCGCTAGTTCCTCGTCTTCGTTCCCCGTGATCATCATGAACCCGGTGCCCGGAAGTTCCGGCCCGAGCTCCGCCAGGACCTTGAGCCCGTTCTTTTTCGGCATTGAAATATCCAGCAGGATTATATCCGGTTTCTTTTCCCGCGCCAGGCGCACCGCGGTTTCCCCGTCGCCCGCGGCAAGCACCCGGTAATTATGGTCCTGCAGGAAGCGGGTGAGCACGTCCACTATCGACTCGTCGTCGTCGGCTATAAGTATGAGCGCGCCGCCGGCCTTGGCTTGCGGGGGCCGCCCGGCGCTCTTGACGGCCGGCTGCTCCGGCTGCGCCGGTGCGCCCAGCAGCCGGTCCACCTCGGTAAGAACATTGGAAAGGCCGTCCCCTTTGGAAAGGAACGAGGCGGCCCCGTGTTTAAGGTATACCGCCGCCTCCTCGGGCGCGTCGTAGCCCGTAAGTATCACTATAGGTACGGTCTTGGAAATATTCCTTATTTTTTCGAACACGCCGGAGCCGGACATGACGGGCAGGTCCCTGTCCAGTATTACCAGGTCGGGAATAAGGCTGCCGAAAGCCTGCACGCCGTTGGCGCCGTCGGCCGCGGTGTTAACCTCGTGGCCGGCCCTTGTGAGGAACACGGTAAGCGCGTCGCGGACTATGCCGTCGTCGTCTATTATCAGTATTTTGGCCATGGCGGATAATTAATTATATCTTTATTTGTCCCCGCCTTCTATCTTGGGGTTGCGGGCGAAGTCCTGGAATTTAGAGGTAAGCTCCGCGGCGCGGCCTACCGCCTCTATTATCCTTGAAATTTCCGTCTTGATAGGGCTGCTCTGCGGCAGGTCGTCGTCTATAAGGGTGGCGTAGCCGTTTATGGCGGCCAGGGCGTTGTTAAAGTCGTGCGCCATGGGCCGCGCCACCTCGCTTACCGCCTCGGCCGCCCGGGCAAGGGCAAGCTCCGCCTCCATCTTTTTCAGGACGGTAATGTCGCGCGCTATGCCCAGCAGGCCGATAGTTTCGCCGCCAAGGCCTTTCAGCGGGGTTTTTACAGCGTTCACGTGGCGCCTGCCGGCCGGGAAGGGGTGGTGGTTGTTGATGGAAAGGGTTTTGCCGGTGCGCACCACCTCGCTGTCGGTGCGGAATATCTCGGCCGCTGTTTCCGGCGGGAAATAGTCGGAATCAGTATGGCCTATCATGGCTTCCGGAGTGGTTTTCATCAGGTCCGCGCAGGCTTTGTTTACCTTGACGTACATGCCGTTCATGTCCTTTATGAAGATGGCGTCCGTGGCGGTCTCGAAGACCATGCGCATCATGGTCTCGCTTTCTTTCAGCAGCCTTTCCATGGCGCGCTGGTCGGTAACGTCGCGTATTACCCCCGTGAGATAGACCGGCCTGCCGTTCTTGAATACCAGGCCGCTCTTCTGTTCGACGTTGATGTAGGTGCCGTCCTTTTTTCTTATCCTGTACGGCAGGATAGGCAGGGTCTTGCCCGTTTTTATGGCGTTTTGCAGGGCTTTTGTCAGGAATTCCCTGTCTTCCGGGTGCGCGTACTCCAGCCCTGAGCGGCCTGTCAATTCTTCGGGTTTATAGCCGTAGTCCTTGATCCTGGGGCTCATGTAAATTATCCTGCCTTGCATGTCCTGGGTTAAAATAATATCTTTCGAGGAGGAAATTATGGCCCTGAACCTGGCCTCATCGGCGCGCTGCCGGTCCTCCTCCAGCTTGCGCTGGAGTATCATAGCGTAGACCCTCGCCAGTTTTTCCGCCGTTTCCAGGGCCGCCGGCCCATAGTCCGCGGCCGGGTTCGTCAGTACCAGGATCCCCAGCAGCTTATCGGCGCAGATAGCCGGGACGCCCAGGAATCTCTCTATTTTAAGATGTCCCCGGGGGACCCCGGCCGCACGCCTGTCCGTTTGGGCTTTATTGGTGAGCAGCGGCTTTTTGCGTTTTAGAACCCAGCCCCAAAGCCCCTTGAATTTGCTGAAGACCATGGAGAGCTCTTTGGAGGCGCCGTCGCGGCCGATCTCGCGCGTCATGGTGGAAACCGTCAGCAGGCCGGTGGACGGATCTATATAGCCGGCAAACCCGGAAGCGCTGCAGGTCATGCGCCGGGCCTCGTCCAGCACCGCGCGGGAAATTTCTTCCACCGAGATGCCGGGGTAGGAAAGATACAGTTCCTCCACGTGCTTTACCGAGGAGGAGAGGTCCCGCTCGAAGGCCAGTTCGGCGTCCCGATCTTCGTTGCTCATTCTCGCTTTAATTATGTCGGCCGCCATTCCTATGAGCCGCGCGGCGGCTTCCGGGTCATGCGGCTTTTTATCCAGGCGCGCGGCTATAAAACCGGAGGGCGCTATGCCGGCGTAGTATTTATAGGTCTTTTTGCCGCCGCCGGCCTTTGCCTGCCCGGAAAGCAGTTCCCTCTTCCCGGCGGCGGGGACGCGGCGGAAGAACGCGGTGGTTTTCGCGCGCGGCGCTTTCAGGACTAGGGCCAGCGAGGCTTTGCGGCCCAGCCCCTCGGGGGCGGACAGCGCTTCAAGTATCTTTTTCAGGAAAGGGTCGAAATTGGACGGCGCTAGGGCCGCCAGCAGCAAAGCCTGTATGGTTTTGCCGTACGCCCCGGTGTCCCGGTCCTTGATGCGGGGAGCTTTCATTTATTCGAATTTGTACCCGTGCCCCGGCACGGCTTTTATCCGTTTACCGAAAGCGCCTATCTTGCGGCGCAGGTTGGAGACATGCACCTCTACCGTGTGGGGGTCGTTGTAATCCGCCGTGTTGTAGCCCCAGACCGCTTCCAGCAGGCTGTTCAGGCTCAGCAGCTTGCCCGGCTTTGAACTGAAAGTAGCCAGCAGGTCGAACTCTTTAGAGGTAAGCTTTACCGGCTTGCCTTTAAGTTTCACCGTCCTGGTCTCCAGGTTCATTTCCAGGCCGTCTTTTTTTACTACGGCGTCTTTCTTCCTGCCGCGGGAGGTCCGTCGCAGGATGGCCTTAATTTTAGCCAGCAGCACCTGGTAGGCGAAAGGCTTTACCACGTAATCGTCGGCGCCGTAGCCGTAGCCGGCAACATGGTCCTCGTCCGATTTCTTCTTGCCGGTCATTATGACCACGGGGATATCGGAGAGCACTTTGTTCTCTTTTATGCGGCGGCACAGGGTGAAGCCGTCCATGCGCGGCATTTCCACGTCCGTGATTATTATGTCGGGTTTTCCGGCCGGGGCGGCGGCCAGGGCTTCGGCGCCGTTGGAGGCCAGTATGGTCTCCATGCCGTGGTTCTCAAGATATTTCTTCAGGATGCCCAGGAGTTCCGGATCGTCATCCACTATCAGGGCGCGCTCTTTCATAAGGTGATTATATACTTTTTAGGGCAAAAAAGCGCCCCGCCGGAACATTCGTGGTGAGTTACAAGCTGACTTACTAAGAGGCCTTATTTGATGTCGCCCGGCGGGGCTTTAAATTAAGCCAGCGCTGCAGATGCATAGAGCACGGAGCCCGAAGGCCCCGCGT
>JAJZVJ010000179.1 GCA_021845705.1 bacterium | reverse complement strand
CGGCACCCTCGGCCGCTGCCGGGGTTTTTTTCCTGGGAACAGAGCGCTTCTTCTTAGGGAGCCCTTTCTTAGGCGCAGCTGCCTTTTTCCTGGCGGCTCCTTTAACAAGTTTGCCGGAAGTCCTGCCCTTGACGCCTTTGACGCCTTTGGCGCCGAGAGCGCGCGTCTTTACGCCCGAAGGAGTGACGGTCTCCTTTTTAGGCTTTCCCGCGGCGGACCTCGCCGCCATCGCCTTCTCCTCTTCCGGGCTAGGCCGGACTAGCAGCAGGCGGCTCAGCGAAGTCTCCCGCCCTTCGACGTCGGCTGCGGTGACCGTGAACATATACCGGCCCGAAGGGTAAGCGGGCCCGAAGAATTTTTTACGGCCGTTCCAGAAACTCTGGTTGTACTGCGCGCTGGACCCGGAGAATTCCTGCAGGAGGAGGCGGCTCCCGTCTTTCTGAACCTCGAAGATCTGGAACTTCCAGGAGGGCTGGCTGACCGGGGATTCGAAGGCCGAGAACTCGACGATAGCGCCCTCGTTATTCTGCACCGATATGGCGGTAGGGTAAATACCGAGGGAGACCTTGGGGCCTTTGGTCTGCAGGTCCTCTATATCCTTCAGCCGCGGCTTTTTATCGTAATCCAGCAGTATTATGAGGCCGTTAATGCTCGTAAGTTCCTTAGGGAAGCTTACATCCGTCCCCGTCAGGTTCACCTCCAGCCTGGACTTGGAGATGCCGCGGGATTCGAAATAGGAATTCAGCGCGAGGGCCCGCCTAATGCTCTTTATCTTTACGTCGCCTTCGGCGGACCCTTCGGGAAGGATAAGGCAATTGGCCTTGCCCAGCGTAAAGATCAGCCCGGAAAGCGAGGCGAGCATCTTGTTGGTCCCGGCCCTGAAGTTGGTCTCGTTAGCGAAAAAATAATTAGGGTCCAGTGAAAGGGCTTTGGGCATCCCGTCGGAACCCATATAGATCTTGACGGCGTCCGCGTGCCCGAGCTCAAGAAGAAGGTCGCGGCGCATAAGCGCTATCTTGGCGGTGATCTTATCGTTGATCCTGTCCTTCTGGGACTGCGCGTCGTCGCCCCCGCCGGAGTCTTCTTCGTCCTGCGGCCCCGCCTTAATGCCGAGAGGCACGGCGTTGCCGGAAGCCGCGGGTCTGGGCTGGGAGACTTCGGTCAGGGTGGTGGGATCGGCCCCGCGGTCCTTGGAGGTATTGACGCCGGTGTTCATCCGAAGGGTGATCTTGGTTATGTACTCGTTGGCCAAAGCTTTTTCCGACGGAGTTCCCTTGACCAGGATATCCATGAAGCGGTCCATGGCCTCGGTGTTCTCCCCTTCGTGGTAAAGCCGGATGGCCTGCTCCATGGAGCGGCTCACCCCGCTCGACTGCGCCTGGGCCCGGAGGCCGGCCGGGACGGACCAGGAGGCCGCGAAAAGAAGGACCATGATCCCCGGCAGCGTGAGTTTCCTGACGATTTTAGTTTTCATTTACATACCTGCGCGCCGTATAAAAGCCGCTGTCATCGCGAACGGCATACGCTCAAAAAATATCCGGGCCCTGCGCTATATTAAACACTTTCCTGTTTGCCTAAATATTACAGGATTGTTACAAATTTTAATAACCGGAGATTTCCTGACTTACTTCTGCTTCTCCGCCAGCGACCGCAGCCGCTGCGCCACGGCCGCGTTGCCCGGTTCCAGCTGGAGGAAATTCTGCCACTCGGTCATGGCGAGCCGGAAGTCCCCCTCTTTCTCGTATATCACCGCAAGGCCGTACCGGGCCTGGTTGTCGGAATAGTTCTCCCTGAGCAGCGCCTCCAGCGCGGTCCTGGCCTCCGGCAGACGGCCGGCCTTGTAGTATATTTTCGCCCAAAGCAGGCGCGCTTTCGGATTTAACGGGTCCAGGGCGAGCAGTTCGTCGGCCGCCTTGAGATTTTGGGGCTGGGCCGCGCCGCCGGCCGCGGCCTTTTCCGCCCGCCCGTAAGCGGCCAGCCAGGCCAGGTCAGGGTCGTTCTTCAAGCCCAGTTGGCGGGAAACGCCGGAAAGGTTCGCTACCAGCATCGGGTTTGAAGGGTCGGCTTTTACGCCCCGCGCGTAGGCTTTGCGCGCGGCCTCGAAATTCTTTACCAGAGTGTAGAAATACCCCAGCGTGTTCCACATATTGGGGTCGCCAGGGAAGATCCTGACCGCTTCCTCGAAGTCCGCCGCGCCGGAGGCGGCTGACGCGGCGCGGTCGGGGCGGGCCAGGTAAGCTTCGGCCATAGCCTGCCAGGTCGCGAGGTTAAGCGGGTTGATGACCGAAGAGACCCGCAGGTACCTGAGCGCCTCGTCCCCGCGGCCCAGACGTTTAAGTATTACTGCGAGGTTGAAATATATTTCGTCGTAACCTGCGTTGGACTTAAGCGCTTCGCCGTAGGCCCAAACCCCTTTTTCCAGCTCGCCGGAGCGCACGTAGGCGTTGCCGAACTCGTAGTTGCTGTTGACTTCGCGCGAGTTGGCTTCCCAGGCCGAGCGCAGTTCCGCTGCGGCGTACGGGAAATTATTCGTGCGCATGGCCCTGAACCCGTTGAAAAAATGGAATTCGCGCATGAACTGCCTCTGCCAGAACCAGGCTCCGCCCAGGCAGCAGAATATAAGGGCCCAGGCGGCGGCCGCCCCGGCACGCGGGCGCTTCCAGGTCTTACGGGGCCCGCGGCCGCAGGTCTTAAGCGCCAGCGCCCCGGCCACCCACCAGAAGGCAAGGCCGGGCACGGCAAAATGTATGGAGACGTTAAGAAGGTTGTCGCAAAGCGCCCCCAGCACTCCGGCGGCCAGCGGAACGGCCCAGTAACGGGCCTCGGGCGGCGCGGAGCGGTAAAAGCGCCAGAACCCGTAGAAAAGGACCGTGAGGAACCAGAGATAGGCGCCCAGCCCTATGAGGCCCGCCTGGGACCACTGTTCGAGTATTTCGTTGTGCGCGTTATTCGCGTGGGTGCGCAGAGAGCGCATCACCGGGAAATTCGCCAGCAGGCGTCCCTGGAAAAAAGGATAAAAAAGCTCGAACTGTCCCCAGCCGTTGCCGAGCAGCGGGTTTTCCAGGCCCATCTGCCAGGCGCTGGTCCAGATGAGCAGGCGCTGGTGGAAAGAGGAATAGGTGCGCCCGTTGTCGCCTGACAGGCTTATAGCCGACGTCGACCGTATTCCGGAGGCGGCTTCCTCTACCCTTTCCACCAGGCCGGAACTTAACGGCTTAAGATTGTCGGATGGCCAGAAAACCAGCAGGAGCAGGGCAATGGAAAAAAAAGGATACAGGAATTTCTTATTGGCCTTCAGCTGCACGCGGTGGGAAGAGAACGCGAAAACAAAAATGAAGGCCGCGGCGGCGCCCAACCAGGAGGAACGCGTCAGGCTGGCCATCAACATGCCCTCTAAAGAAAGAAAGACCAGGCCGTAGTAGACCCGCTTCAGGCGGGTGTCGGCCTTCATCACCAGGGAGGCGGCCAGCGGCAGGAAGATCACCAGGTAAGTGGAAATAAAGTTGGGATTACCGAAGGTGGATACGGAGCGGTTGCCGTACGGGTTAAGGAGCCTGGCCCAGACCAGTTCCACGTGGAAATACTCGAGTATGCCGTAAAGGGCCGCGATGGTGCCGGAGGAAAGCGCCAGGTGCAGGATGTCCTCCTGGCGGCAGCGGCGGATAAGAAGGTAGGCCGCCGTAAAGCCGGAGACCCAGACCAGCGCGCCGTAAGGGTCGAACAGCCTGTCGAAAAGACCGTCGCCGGACGCGGGCATCCTGAGAAAGGGGAAAAGGAACCAGAGCGCCCCCCACCCCAGGGTAAAAGCCAGCCACTTCCCTACCGGGACCTCGTGGTCTTTTCCCGCGTAAGGCACGCTTAACGACAGATAAAATACGGCCAGGCAGTTCACAAGGAAATACAGCCCTGCCTTCAGCCCCTCCGACTGCATGGCCGGCCGGTAAAACGCCGCGTGCCCCAGCCAGGACCAGGCAAAAGAGGCGAAGTAGATCAGAGCGAGCGCGGCCAGCGGACGGTTGAAAGGAGTAGAGGGCAGGAGCCAGCCGCCGTCTTTGATGGACGCGCGCAGGAACAGGGCGGCCGCCCCGAGCACGGCGACGTTGAGGATAGTGATCTGCAAATAATAGGGATTGCGGGTCAGCCCCGTAAAGAATATCAACGGCGCCACAAAGAACGCCGCCGCGAGCAGTAGGGCCAGCGGGGCCCGCGGCACTGGGATATTGTTTTCCGTGTCTGGCATTTTAAGCGTAAAGGCTTATTTTTTTACCATTCCCTGACGCAGGGCCGCCGGGACCCTGCTTTCGGCTATGGGCAGGTTCCTGCGGGCCTGCTCGTAGTTAGGGTCGAGCTCCAGCGCCCTGCGGTAATTAGTGACGGCCTCGCCGAACTTCCCTTCGGCGTACTGCACGTTGGCAAGCACGGTATAGGCCTCCGGCGTGCCGTGGGTATGCCCCGGCACGTGGCATTTCCATGCCTCGATATTGTGCAGGTACTCCTCCTCGGCGGACTTCAGGTCGCCGCGCATGATATAGATCTGGGCCTTGCGGTAATAGTTTACGGCGTAAACCGGGTCCAGGTTCTCATAAAGGTTGAAGCGTGCCAAAGCCCTGTCAAGGAACTCGGCGGCCTCCTTCGGCTTGCCCTGCTTCATCATGTAATCGTGCATCTTCATGTAGAGCGTGCCCACCTGGTGGTGCATCTGCACGTAGTTAGGCGCCACCTTGCGCACGAACTCGTAAGAAGCCATGGCGCGCTCGTAATCGTTACGGGGCTCGTTGTTGGTGTCCCCCCACTCCGGCCTGTAGGATTTCTCCATATTGAACCTGTCGTTGAACACGTTCCCGGTAAAGTAATACGGCATGACGAAATACTTATCGAGCTTGTTAACTTTGTGGTAGTAGGTTATGGCGTCTTCCCATTTGCCCTGCTTCGAGAAGAAGATGGCCATGTTATGGTCCACGTCGCCCTTGAACCAGCCCCAGAAATAGTACATGGGGAAAAGCGTGACCAGCACCACCACCGGGACCAACGCGGAAACGCCCTTAAGCATCACCCCGCAGAAGGAATAGACCGCGTAGCCCACGCAGAGCATCATTACCAGCCAGGCGATATACCACTGCAGGATCTCGCCGCCGGCCGCGTAGTTGCGCAGCGGGCCCTGCAGCACCGAGAATTCGCTGAGGATCAGGTAGGCGGCGTAGAGGACCCCGGCGACGCCGGCGGCGCGGGCTATCCACAGCACCCAGGTTAAAAAGCCGTCAGGGCCGACATCCTTTCCGGCTTCCGGGTGCGCCGGCTGAGCGTCTTCTTTATAATGCAGCTCCCACAGCGCGTGGCCGCGGGCAAGGTTCACTATTACTCCGGGCAGCAGGCCGAGGAAAATACCCGAAGAAACGAAGCGCATGCTCACGTCGGTAAAGTTATGCGCAAGCATTCCGAGCAGCGCGGTCAGGTAGCCCAGCAGGTCATAGGCCACGGGGGGCGGCCGCGAACCTTTGAGGTTTTCCGTAAGCGAGGCCAGGCCGCGCAGGCCCACTATGGTCACGAACGCTATCATCCAGATGTAAATGCCCATACCTATCACGCCGTTGTCCATCCACTGCTCGAGATGTTCCTCTTCGGCGTGGTCGGTTTCGGTGTTGTGCTTGCCTTCGATATGGAAAATGGCCGGGCGCCGGTATACCGGGTAGATGACCTTGAAGCTGCCTACCCCCAGGCCTATCAGCGGGTGGGTTTCCACCATCTCCCAGGTGGAAAGCCAGGTATTGATGCGGAAACTGTAAGAGAGCGGGTTGCCCATCTTAATAATGACCGCTACGGCGATTATAGGCAGGAGGGAGGCGATGCCCAGGAACTTCCCCTTGCTCATTTTAAGCTTGTCGCCCAGAAAGAAATACGCGTAAAAAACGGCGAAGATGAAAGAGGA
>JAJZVJ010000178.1 GCA_021845705.1 bacterium | reverse complement strand
CAGTAACCAAAGATCAGGTAAAACGAGTAGAATATCTACTAAACACGCGGCCGCGGAAATGCCTGGACTACAGGACCCCGGCCGAAGTTTTTAAGCAGGGTGTTGCACTTCGCGGTTGAATCCGGCCTCAAAAAAACTTTGTATCACGGATATAGTTCCATGGATTAAGCGGATAATAAGGTAGCCTGTCCCCTTTTTCTTTTTTTACTCCGGCAGGTCCTGGCGGCCGGAGAGGGCGGCGAGGAAATGGGCGCCGAACTTCTTGACGCGCTTCTCGCCCATGCCTTTAATGTCCAGCAGGGCCTCAGGGGTGGCGGGCTTGAGCGCGGCCATCTCGACGAGAGTGGCGTCCTGGCAGATTACATAGGGCGGCACGCCGGCCTTGTCCGCGAGGGCGCGGCGCACGACGCGCAGGCGGTCGAACAGTGCCGCGTCGGCCTCGCTGAAGCCCGCGCCCACGGCGCGCAGGGCCTTGGACTTCTTCTTGTCCCTGGCCGGCTTCACCGGCAGACCGAGGCGCACCTCGCCCTTGTCCTGGCACAGCGCGCGGCCGGCGGCGGTGATGCGCAGCAGCGGGTATTCGGCTTCCTCGGTGATTTCCAGGTAGTCCTGCACTATCAGTTGGTCTATCCACGAGCGCACGGCTGGCTCGCCGGCTTCCTTCAGGATGCCGAAGACCTTCAGTTGATCATGGCCACAGGCGGCGGCGCGCTCGCCGGCCCGGCCCAGCAGCACGCTCACCACGTAGCCGGTGCCGTAGCGGCCCTCCAGTCGCCAGGCGGCGCTCAGAATCTTTTTGGCGGTCAGGCGGGCCTCAGCCTCGTCCAGTCCCTTGGTCTCGCCCAGGCAGACGTCGCAGGCGCCGCAGCCTTCCTCGCCAGTGGTTCCGCCGCCGGCCGGGTAGGGCTCGCCGAAATGCGCGGCCAGGAGCGCGTGCCGGCACACCGGCGACACGGCGTAGCGGCCTATATCCTTCAACTGTTTGTCGAGAGCGCGCTGGCGCTCAGCGGAAAGGTGCAGGTCCTTTTTCGCCAGCCACTTGTGCGTGGCCAGGTCCGAGGCCGAGAACAGCAGCGCGCACTCGGCCGGCTCGCCGTCGCGGCCGGCGCGGCCGCTCTCCTGCTGGTAATGTTCCACGGAGCGCGGCGTGTTGGCGTGAACCACATAGCGCACGTTGGAGCGGTCTATGCCCATGCCGAAGGCTATGGTGGCCACTATCACGTCGAGCCGCTCGTTGACGAAATCGTCCTGCGCTTTCCTGCGTTCCTCGGCGTTCAAGCCGGCGTGGTAAGGCGCGCACGACACACTTTCTTCCTTCAATTTAGCCGCTATGCGCTCCACGTCTTTGCGGGTTTGGGCGTACACAATGCCGCCCTCGCCGGGGTGGCGGCGCACCACTTCCAGTATCTGCTTCACCTGGTCGCGCCGCGGGAAGGCGCGGTAGACGAGGTTGGGGCGGTCCGGGTGACCTATCAGTATATCCGGAGAGCGCAGGCCGAGCCTGCCCAGTATATCCTCGCGCACGGCGGGCGTGGCGGTGGCCGTAAGCGCCATGCGCGCGGCTTTGGGGAACAGGTCCAGCGCCTCGGTGAGGCGGCGGTATTCGGGGCGGAACTCGTGGCCCCATTGCGACACGCAGTGCGCCTCGTCCACGGCGGCCAGCACCAGTCGGTCGCCGAGGTAGCCGTAAATGTCCCCGGCCAGCAGGCGCTCCGGGCTTACGTAGAGCAGCTCGGTGCGTCCTTCGGAAAGATTCTTATAGACCTCGCGCTTGGGCGCAGCCTTAAGGTTGGAATGCAGCGCGTCGGCGGCCAGCCCGGCCTCGCGCGCGGCGGCCACCTGGTCGTCCATCAGGGCTATCAGCGGAGACACCACCAGCACCAGGCCGCGGCCCGCGGCGGCCGGCAGCTGGTAGCAGAGGCTTTTGCCGCCGCCGGTGGGCAGCACCACCAGGCAGTCGCGCCCCGCGAAGGCGGCCTCTATGGCCTCCCTCTGCAGCGGCTTGAAAGCGCCGTAGCCCCAGCGCTTCTTTAAGATCTCCTCTGGCGTCATACTTACAGTATAGCATGATGCGTCTGACGTTCAGGCTGTTGAACTCACCTTGAATTCATACCAGTCTGAATGAAGGGCGCCCGCTATGCGGGCGGAAAACTTCGTCAGAAGTTTTCAGGCCTGCACATGGTAGGGCTTAAACCGCTAGGCCTGGGAAGACACCACTATGCCGTAGCGCTCGGTGCCCTGCACGCTGGTTTGAGGCTCCAATTTGGAACCTCAAGATTTAGCCGTGAACCCTATTTTCCTTACCGGCTCATCAGGTGTCGAGATCATGCTTTTGATAGCGTCGAAAACCACTCTGAACTGGTGGTCGTATTTCTTTTCCATCTCTTCCAGTTTGCGCCGCAGGTCGGCGTGAGTGTTAAGCAGTTCCCGGAGCTTCGTAAAAGTGCGCATTATCTGAATGTTGACCTCTATCGCGCGACGGCTTCTTAACACACTTGAAAGCATGGCAACACCATTTTCAGTAAAAGCGCGAGGCCGCTTGCGTAATCCCATCTTATGGGAATTGGATATCACAATTTGTGATATCCAATTTTTAACCTCTGCCTGAGTTAGCTGGAACATGAAATCCGAAGGGAAATTGCTCAGATTTCGCGTCACAGCCTGGTTCAGGGCACCGGTTGATACCCCATAGAGCACAGCTAAGTCCCGATCCAGCATCACCTTATGGCCACGCACGATCATTATCTTTGATTCCAGGATTTTCTGCGGAACTATTTCTTTAGACATAAATCCCCCTGCCCGCGGAAATAGCATAGCAGACCAACCCGACAAAGGCGTGTCGGGTTGGATTTTAGATATTTCTGGTTCTTTTGAGGTAGCAATCTGCGGCCTCATATTGAACCGGTTGCAATTTGCAACCAGTTCCGCGCAGTCCTGCGCTTCAAGGTGACAATTCGGCACCTTGAAGATTCTTGCACCATTGGTGCAAGTATTTGGCTTACAGTTCCGGGAAGCCTACACTTCGCAGGTAGTCGTAGGTGGAATTATAGAACGCGGGCAGGCGGGTGTGGTCTTCCCCATCCCCATCCGGCACCACTATAACCATGCCTTGGCGCGCGCGGGTCAATAAAACGCGGTAGGCGTTCTTCTGGTAGTCTTTGCGCGCGTCTTTGAGGATGCGCAGCCATTTGTTGCCCTTGAAGGACCAGTTCTCCCAGCCCGCGGGTGAGGCCCGGCTTTAGAGCGAGGCATAATTATGCCTCGCGCCCGGGCCGCAAGGCCGGAGGCGATTTTTCAGCGAAAATCGCCGAGGCGGGGTCGCGCACGACCGCTATGCGGTCGATGCGTGACTAAGCCGCATGTCGTAGGGCTTAAGCCGCTCGGCCTGGGAAGACACCACTATGCCGTAGCGCTCGGTGCCCTGCGCGCGCTCGCGCAGCCAGCGCTTGGCTTTCTGCAGGTCGCGGGTAAGCACAATGGGATAGTTGGCGCCAATGGCTTTAAGCGTCTCTTTGGCGGAGGCGGCCTCCAGGTCCAGCACCTTCTTAACCAGCTCGGAGACGCGCTCGGCACGGAAAGAGCGTAGCGAAACGGCCAGGTGCAGCTCGTCCTTGTATTCCACCTTCAGCGGCGTCCCTTTTAACCTGGCTATAACCCGGCCCGCGCCGTATTCGGCGTCGGTAAGGCGCGGCGGTGTGGACGTCCCAGCCGGGGAACTTGCGCAGGAGCGAGTCTATCCACTCGCTTATGCCGGCCTCGCCGGTGTTTATCTCCTGGCCGCCGCCCACCAGGCACACTATCACAGCCCAGTCCAGGTGCCGGTCCAGGCAGGAGATCAGGAACTCCGGCTCGGACTGGTTGAAGTCGGGGCGCTTACCCGGCGCTTCATGAAATTGGCCGTCTGCTGCAGGTCCCAGGCCCGCTTATCCCTAATTCCGCCTTGGCGGAATTACCCGCGAAGCGGGCGGAGGGCCAAGCGCTATGCGCGCCAGGCCCGACGGGGTGTATGCCACCCGAAGGGCGCCCGCTATGCGGGCGGAAAACCGCATCAGCGGTTTTCTGGCGGGCCTCGTCGAAAAGCGCCACATGCTCTTTAGGCGGCCCACCGTCTATAAGGCAGTCGTCCCGGAAATTGTGCACATTCTGCACGAACATCTTAACGTCGCTGAGCACGGCCCCTTTCCGTACCTTGTTGCCCTTGGCCTTTTCATGCAGAACCTTGTCCCGAGCGAGGGCCTCGCGCAGCACCGCCACCAGCGGGCCATTGCCGGAAAGGAAGACGCTGTATAACTCATCGTCCTTGTTGATATGGGTGGTGGCGATATTAAGGCCCACCAGGGTTTTCCCGGCGCCGGGCACGCCCGTTACAAAGCAGATGGCCTTGCGCCGGCCCGCGCGGGCGGCGGCTATTATCTGCGCCACGCTGGCCGAGGTCTGGGCCAGGTTTATGGCGCCGGCGTCGCTGCGGCTGATCTCCGCCACTTTATGCCCGCGGTATAAAGCCATGGCGGCTTCTACAATGGTGGGCGTAGGCGAGTAGCGCCCGCCCTCCCAGGTTTCGGCGGCTATGCTGGGGCCGTCGGCGAAGGAGAGCGCCGCGGCAATAACCTGGTTGATCTGCGAGGCGGCGCATTTGATGGGCGTAAATAGCCGCGGGTTGTTTGCGGAGCAGCCCACGGCCACCGGCTGGGGCTGGGCCTGCGTGGCGATAAGCACCGGGGCCACATATTTGCCGTGGCTGGTTTCGTGGAAGTTTGAAAGGTCCAGCGCGTAATCCAGCACCTGGTCCACCGCATAAGCCGAAAAGTCCTGCGCGCCCACCTTGAACTCCAGCACAAAGATCACGTGCTCGATTATGAGCACCACGTCTATCCTGCGCCCCATGCGTGGGATGGAGTACTCGAAATAGATCTTCCCCTCTTTACCCTGAAGCGCTTTTTGAAGAATGCTGAGCTGCGAACGCCAGGCGTCCCCCTGTTCCGGCGTGACCGGGAAGCCGGATTCAGCACTCCCCGCGCACAAAGGGGCCACAATCTGCGCCTCGGCGGAGGCACAGAAAGTGGCGATGGTGGCCGAGTAGTAGGAGCGGTTCATAAACACAAAGGGAAGTGCACATCCACAGCGCGGCAATTCCCCCATTACACTTTCTAGTAAGACGTCGGCGCTCCCCGTTCCTCATCGTAACGGCGCAGCGAGGCTATTTCTTTCATCAGTTTTCTGGCCGACCCCTTGAACCCGGCGGAAGCGGCCCGGTCAGCCAGAAAACGCCTCAACTCTTCCTGCAGGTTGATTATTGTCTCGGGGCTCTCATTTCTGTACATAAGGACGAAGTCCGCCGCGAAGCGCAGCGTCTTGTGTCGCACCATGCCATCCGCGTCCTGCAAGCCTTTCAGGATGAACTCGATGCATTCCTCATGAAAGTCATGCGTCAGAAAACTGACCCGCATGGCCGGCAGGGCGCAGAGCGCCGCCCTGCGGTAAACCGGGGACTGGTTTGAAAGCGCCGTCTTTACACCGGTCCAGACGCCCCAGAGCCGGCGGCTGGCAGGGAAACCTTCAAGATTGTTTCGGCCATGCCGCTCCTCAATGCTCGCGACACGAAGCTTTTCCAGCTCCCGGCGCGCGAGCTTGCGTTGCTGCGGGTCCGCGGACATTATGCCGTTAACAAATCTGGCGAAGTCATCCTCGCCGGCGCAGGAAGATCGCAGACCTTCCATGAACTTCTTTCGCATGGCACCCAGTATGGTGAGGCCGTCAAAATGCGGCAGCGGGGTATTATGGATAAGGCCGTTGACGGCACTGTAATACTCCCACAACCGCGGCAGGCCGGCGTACGTATCCGCGGGGGCGAAGACCAGCGGCACTACCGCGGCGGGGTCGTGCGCGCGGCGGAGCAGGCGCTGTACGGCTGCGCGCTCCAGCATCGTGTCCTTAACTTTTGA
>JAJZVJ010000177.1 GCA_021845705.1 bacterium | reverse complement strand
GATCTGCCAGGACTGGAATATTCCTGGAAGCGAAAAAGACGCCAAGCGGCGTCTTTTTCTTTTAACGGCGCCCGTTGCTCAAAAGGTCACACGCGCTTCACCGGCTGGTATTCCTTCAGCGGGTCCACGGGCTGCACGTAGGGGCCGGTCCAGGTCCTGTTGAAAATATCCTCAAGCACGGAGGCCGCGGCGGCGCCGTGCGTAAAGACCGCGACGCCGCGGGAACCCAGGAAATAGCCCGGGCCCCAGTTGGAGGTGGTTACATAGCCGGTCTCTCCGTCTATCACCATATATTTCAGGTGCTCCACCCGGGCGAACGGGATCATGCCCGAGCTGTGCTGCGGCAGGACGGAGATCTTCACCTCTATATTCTCGGTCTTTGAAAGCGCCTTTATGTCGCGGTCGGCTTTGCCGCCCATGCCCCAGTCGGCGATGACCAGCTGCACTTTAACGCCGCGCGCGGCGGCCTTGCGCAAAGCGGTGTCCAGGTCGGCCCAGCGCTTGGAGCCGTGCTCTATCAGGGCGTAGGTCATCACCTGGCCTCGCACGGTCTTTTTGGCGGCGTCCAGCGCCTTTATCAGTCCGGTTATTTCGGTATCCTCGCCCCTGGGGACGAAGCCCACCGGGCCGTAAGCCAGGCTGTAGGAAACTTCCCCGCCGTTGATAGAGGCCGTTTCCGGCTTTGCGGCGGTCATATTGGCCTTGCCTTTTTTAGCGAATATTTTTTTGGCTTCCGCGCCGCCGGCCACCGCCCAGTCGGCCGCGAAGATCCGTGAGAGGTCGGCGGCCGCGCCGGCGCTCTTTATCCTGTAGCCCAGTTCGTGTATGTGCTTGAGCGAGCGCCAGTCGAAGTTCTGGCTCCCCACATAAGACTCCGCTCCGTCCACTATAAAGAACTTGGAATGCTGCACCCCGCCGCCTTCTTTTTTATAGTCTATCACACGGGCGTCCACCCCGGCCGCTTTAAGCTCCGGCAGGACCTTCCCGGTTTCGGACATCATCACCTTGTCCACTATCAGGCGCACTTTCACCCCGCGCTTGACCGCGGCCTTTACCGCGTCCAGCACGGGCTCCAGCACTTCGCCGGGCTGGCTGGAAACGTAGAACTGTTCCAGGTCCAGGGTCCTGGTGGCCGAACTTATCATCTGCAGCCATACCGCCTGCGGCCGCGCCGTCATGGTGGAGCCGTAAACTGTCTCGTCGGGCGCGCTCTCCACCAGCTGCAGTTCCGCGGCGCGCAGGCTAAAGGCCTGCGCGGCTAAAACAAGCGCAAGGAGTATTTTTTTCATATGGTCTCTATTTTCTCCACGTAGTTTATATTCCGCGCCTTCATGCCGGCTATCATGAACTTATAGGCTTTCTCTTCCATGCCGAAATATTCCGGCGGGCAGATGCCCTTGCGGGTAAAGGCCCCGGCCGCGAACATCCGGGCCGCCACGGTGGCCGTGTAGCCGGTGGTGCGCGCCATGGAGGTGGTGCCGGTCTTTGCGTCGTACTGGTCGTGCAGGTCGTAGGTCACGCGCGTTCTTTTGCCTTTCTTAAGGCCTTCCACTATCACGCGCATTATGGTCACGTCGTGCTCGCCGGGCTGCAGCTTCCACATGGGGAAGAGCAGTTTGGCGGTGAAATCCAGCGGCCTCAGGGTGACCGCCCCTACCTGCACCGGCTCCTTGGAGAAGAAACCGGTTTCCCTGAGCACGCGCATTTTCTCTATATGCCCGGGGTAGCGCATGGTCTTTTCTTTCATATTGGGCAGCTTCAGCGTATCCGCCAGCGTACGCAGGCCGTCGGTGTTGAAAGCCTCAAGGGTGCCGACGCCTTCGAAATCGAGGAATTCCGGGTCGGACAGCGCGGGCCGGGTGACGGCCACGTTGTTTTCTATGTAGCGCGCGGGCCGGGTGTATTCCTCTATCACGTCCACGGCGGAGAAAACTATCTTGTATTCGTAAGGCCAGGTCCTCACCTTCGGGAGCCCGCCCACGTAGCAAAGGGCCGTATCGGGCTTGTCCAGCAGGGCCGCGCCGCGGGCGCTCAGCATATTGCTGCAGCCGGGGGCCACGCCGCAGTCCACTATGGCGGTCACGCCGTTCTTTTTAGCCAGGTCGTCCAGCAGGAAAGGGTTCTCGGGGAAGAACGAGATATCCACAATGTCGCGCTTCGCCTCTATCACGCTCTTTACCGTCTCGAAGCCCATGAAGCCCGGCAGCGCGCCTATGACCAGGTCGAATTCGGCCGCGGCCTTCTTTACTTCGGCGCTTTTAGAGAGGTCCGCCTGGAGCAGGGTAAGGCGCTTGTCCGAGCGCAGTTTGTCGAGCGACCTTTCGGAGGCGTCCAGGACCGTTACTTTCCAGCCTTTCTCGTCCGCCAGGTCCTTCGCCATCGCCGAGCCCACAAGTCCGGAACCGAATACGCCTACGTTCATAATGCCTCCAGTCAAAAGTGTAAAGCTGTCTTACTGCAGCAGCGGCAGCTTTATTCTACCTGAAAAGCCGGAAGGCGGGCAAACAGCTCAGGCCCGGTCCGCCTGGTCCGGCCCCTTCCCCCAGTTGAAAGCCGCCAGTTCCCCCAGCAGCATCCCGGAGACTATCAGGAATCCCCCCGCCGCTTTAACGGGCAGGAATCGCTCTCCGCCCAGCGTCCAGGCGAAAAGCGCCGCGAACACGGGTTCGAGAGTGAAGATAAGCCCGACCTTGAACGGCTCGCATTCCTTCTGCGCCCGCATCTGCACGAAATAGGCCGAGAGCGTGGGGAAGACGGCCAGGAAAACTATGGTCCACCAGCACTTTGCCCCCGCCACGGCCAAAGGGTAGCCCATTACGGCCGCGAGCAGGAAAGCGATAAGCGACACGCACCAGAACTGGTGGAAGGCCAGCAGTATCATGTCCGACCCGGCCTTCATGTACTTGTCCGTGAAGACCACGTGGGCGGCGTAGGTGACCACGGTGATCAAGGTGAGGGCGTCGCCCTTGTTGAAGCCGCTCGCCCCGCCGGTAAGCAGCCACAGCCCGTAGACCGCCAGCGCGGCCGAAACCGCCTCCAGCCGCCTGGGCCGCTGGCCTTTCATGAAGAACATGAAGACCGGGATGAAGATTATGAACAGGCCGGTGATGAAGCCGGAATTAGAAGCCGAGGTGTAGACCAGCCCGAAGGTCTGCGTAACGTAGAGAAGCGCAAGAAAGCCGGAGAGGACGGCGCCTTCCTTAAGCTGGGCGGTGAATTTAGGGCGCTGCAGCGCCCAGGGCAGCAGCAGCAGCGCCGCCAGGCCGAAGCGGATGGCCACCATGGCCACCGGGTGCACGCCCGCGAGCGCGCCCTTGACGACTATAAAAGTGGAGCCCCAGATGGCCGCGCAATAAAAAAGCCCCAGGTCCAGCCAGAGCTTACGGCGGACGGGGGGCTTTTCCATATGGGAAATTATACCTTGTTTGCATTCCCGTTATTCCGGCGCGCCCGAATTAGGTATACTTTTTATATTCCATTCAAGGAGCCCAGCATGAAAGACCAGATACTCAAAAAGATAGGATCTTACGAAAATTACGCTATAGAGCTGCAGCGCGGCCTCACCGCCATCCCCGCCCTGGACCCAAAAAGCGGCGGCACCGGCGAATACGACAAGGCCAAGTGGCTGGAAGGAGAACTGAAGAAACTTAAATTCGACTCCATCGAGTGGATAAACGCGCCGCAGAAAGAGGCCAAGAACGGCATCCGCCCCAATATCATCGCCCGCTACAAAGGCAAAAGCCAGGCCAGGACAGTCTGGTTCATGGCCCACATGGACGTAGTCCCGCCCGGCGAGGCCAAGCTGTGGCGGTCAGACCCCTACAAACTGGAGATCCAGGGCAGAAAGCTGGTGGGCCGCGGCGTGGAGGACAACCAGCAGGCCATAGTTTCGAGCATAATGGTGGTCAAGGCCATGATGGAGCTGGACTACAGGCCCGAATACGACATCGCGCTGCTGTTCTGCGCCGACGAAGAGACCGGCTCCGGTTACGGCGCCGACTATGTCTCCGAAAAACATCCCGAGATCTTCGGCAAGGAAGACGTCTTCTTCGTGCCGGATTCCGGCTGCGAGGACGGCTCCGCGATAGAAGTGGCCGAAAAATCCATCCTGTGGATGAAGGTGATCACGCACGGCAAGCAGTGCCACGCCAGCCGCCCCGGCCTCGGCATAAACGCCTTCAAGGCCGCGAGCGAGCTTATCACCAAGTACCAGAAGCTCTACAAGAAGTTCCCCAGGAAGGAAAGGCTCTACGAGCCGCCCATAAGCACCTTCGAGCCTACCAAGAAAGAGAACAATGTCCCGAACGTGAACACCCTGCCCGGCGAAGACGTGTTCTACCTGGACTGCCGCGTATTGCCCTGCTACCCGCTCGGCGACGTGAAGGCCGAGATGCGCCGCCTGGCTGGCGAAGTGGAGAAGAAATTCGGCGTCACGGTCTCCTTCGAGCCGCAGCAGGAAGCCCAGGCCGCACCCCCCACCGACCCGAAAGCCCCGATAGTGCTGGCCCTGAAAAAAGCCATAAAAGAAGTGCTGGGCGTTAAAGCGAAGGCCTACGGCATAGGCGGCGGCACGGTGGCTGCTTTCTTCCGGCGCCTGCACCTGCCGGTGGTGGTGTATTCCCGCCTGAACGAGACCTGCCACATGCCCAACGAGTACTGCGTTATAGACAACATGATGGGCGACGCCAAAGTCTTCGCCGTCACCACGCTGCTGCTCTGCGGGAAGAAGTAACGGCCGCACAAATAAAATAACGGCGCGGGCACTAAACCCGCGCCGTTCTTATTTGCGGCGAAAAACACGGCTCAGGATAATGCCACTACCCGGTTGAATTGGTCCTGGAACTCCTCGTCCCCGTGCATTATAACTATCAGCGCACTGTTTTTAGCTCTCTCAAAAATGTGCCCCATTATTTTGCTTTTGCTTTCCGCATCCACATTTGCAAGCGGCTCGTCGAACAGATACAAGCCTGCTTCCTTCATGAGCCCCATCACCACTTCCACTTTCTTCTTTTGCCCGGCGGAAAGTTCTTCGGGACTTTTTTCAAAACTCGCGGCCAGGTCGAAGTCGGCCACTAATTTGCGCAGGTAGTTTTTTTGTTCCTGCCCCAGTTTGTCATAGCCCACATTGTCTTTAACGGAGCCCGGAACGAAGTTGTGCGGCGCAATGCAGGCGCTGGTCTGCGCTATCCCGAGCGTTTCGGTCTTCCCGTTTTGCGGAGATAAAAACCCCGTCAGTATATTAGCGACCGTGGATTTTCCGGAACCGTTCTTCCCTCTCAACAGCAGTTTTTCGCCCTTGGCCACCCGCAAGCTGAGGTCCGAGAACACTTTTTTATCTCCATAACTGAACCCGATCCCCTCCAGTTTTACGCCCACTCGCCCGGGGTCAGCGGCGGCCTCTTCCCAGGGCCCGGAACCGAACTCGGCCAGCCTCTGCAGCGCGATAGAATTCTTGGAAAGCTCCGGGATCTTCTGCACGAGCGTACGCATATTGCCCACCGCCAGCCAGAAAGCGTTCATAAAAGCCATGAACCCTCCGAAGCTCATGTCACCTTTTAAGATCGCGTAGCCGCAAGCCATCATCACCAGCATTTCCCCATAGGACATGAAGATAGTGGCGTAGGTGTTATGTTTGGCGCTGTTTCTTATGCGCGCGCTGAGGCTGGCCGCATATTTATCGAATCTCCCGTTGACTTGCCCGAGCACGGAGGAGTGCAGCCCGAAAATATTTACGGTCCTGTATGACTCGGCCGCGGCGGTCAGCACGCCGCGCAACTCTCCCTCCCCCTCTTTTTCATCGCTGGAGTGCTTTTTTATGGCGGACCGGTACCGGTTGGAAATAACGATCAAGAACGGAACGGTCAGCACCAGCGCGAGCGTGGCCTTGACCGAAAGGAAGAGGATGACCCCGAACGCCACTACGAAAGAAACGGCGGCTGAACATACCGCGAAGGAGAGATCTATTGCCGCCGAAGAAGCTGCCAGGGGCTCATAGATCGGAA